>WRMT01000141.1 GCA_009777005.1 Methanobrevibacter sp.
AAAGGAGAATTATCCACAGAATTTATAGAAGATGAAGACTTTTTAACAAGTAATTTTGAAAGAATATTTTATGAGAATGTCGATAAAAAATCGTTTACAAGAAAATGGATAAAGGAATACATCTTTGATAAAAGCAATGACTTATTAATTATAGATATGTGCAAAAAAACATGCTATCCTGCGTAAAAAATAGATTTAACTAATAACTAAAGATTACTTTCAATCTTTAAGTATTAAACTATAAACACATTAAATGCAATTTACAAATTTTTCTATAGCTTTAATAATTGTGTTTCACATCTTTCTTAATCATCAAGCTCTTAGTTTATATTTAACTTAATTTTTATCCTTTTAAATAACCCTAGCTAATGGACTTATCAGACCAATAGTATAATCCTAATTATGAATATTCAATTTTTAGATTATGATTGTGGAAAAGTTCATATATAGCTACAATGATTTTTTAAGAGAAAAAATCTCTGTTAAATATATTTATTGAAAAAGTTATTAAAAACCTTTTCGATAATTAAATTAAACCTTTAAATTCGAAATATTTGAGTATGTTTTCTGGTATAAAGTTCTAATATTTAAAAAAAAATAGATTCAATTGTTTAATTTTAATTATAGATAATCATGGGAAAATTATTATAAAAATAATAAAAATAATAATTATAATAATTAATAAAAAAAATAATTAAAATAATAATTACAATAATTAATAAAAAAAATATTTAATCTTTAAAAGATTTTAATTTAAAGATGAAGATTAGTTATTAAGTGTAATTTTTATAATAGAAATCCTTTATTCCACTGGAATTTTAAACTTTCCATTATTTTAAATTGATTATTATGATTTTATAGCAACGTTTTCATCTTTTTTAGTTGTCATGATTTTCTTTATATATATTTTAGACCATAAAAGTGCAATAAAACTTCCAAGCATGTTTCCAATGACTATTCCATACCAAATTCCTTGTTGACCAAATCCTAAAGGAATAGCTAATATATAGGCAAAAACAACTGATAATATCAATTGTCTTATTGTAATTAACATGAAAGAATCAATTCCTTTTCCAACTCCTAGGAATATGGATGTTGAAACAGAACCTATTGGAACAAATATATAGAACAACGCCATTATTCTCAAAAATTCAGTTATTGAAGCATTAAGACTTGCTGCTTCTGGAGTGTATGTAAATAGTCCTGCAATATATGGTGCCAATATAAAAGTGCTTATAGCTATAATAATAGATATTAAAATCCCTAATTTTATAGAAAAGTTTTGAATAATATTAAATTTTTCATATTTTTTCGCACCAAAAGCTGCTCCTACAGTAGTAATAACAGAAATAGATAGAGGAGCTAAAGCAACAATAGCAAATAATACAATATTCCAACCAGCAGCAAAAACAGCTACACCTTCAGTACCTGAAACTGAAACTAATATCATGTTTATTAATCCAACTAATAAAGCCATTATAAAATATTCTGAACCTGCAGGTAAACCAACAGATAATATTTTTTTTAAAGTTGATTGGTGATATTTGAAATTTTTAGGTGAAATATTAATATATGTACTCTTTTTAAACCAGTAAAATAAAAAAGCAGATGCCACAACTAGTGAAATAATAGTACCTATACTTCCACCAATTATTCCCATTCCTAATACATAAATGAATATTGGATCAAGAGTTATATTTAATATGGCTGCAATTGACATTGCATAAATCGTTTTTTTAATATTTCCTTCTGCTCTAAGAATACCATAAGAAGTTGTAGTAAACATTGGGAAAAACGAACATGCAAATAGTATGTAACCATACTGAAGTCCAAGTTCTAGGACACTGTCTGTTGCTCCAAGGATTACAAGAAGAGGTTCAAGGAATAAACCTAATGAAATCATTATAGCTAAAGAAAATATAACTGTAAGAATTAATATATGGGTTGCTGCATTATCTGCTTCTTTTTTATTATTAGATCCTATGAATCTAGATATAACTGATAATGATCCACTACTAAGACCACTAGAAAGTCCAGTGATAATTCCAAGAAGAGGAGTTATAAATCCAACTGCCGCTAATGCATTTTGACCAAGACCAGCAATCCATATACCATCAAACACATTATTAATTGAAGTTATTATCATAGCTATTATCAAAGGTTGGAACTTTAAAATAGCTTTTTTGGGGTCTCCCAATATAGTTGATACTCCTTCTGTTTTTTCATTGGTTTTTTCAGAGTTACTACTTAAATTTCCGTTAGATTTTTTATTATCTTTATCAATATCTTTCATCAATATCCCTACATATGGAAAAATAATTATAAACTTATTTTATAATTATAGAAATAAGAATAATAATCATCATAATTAAAAAAATTATAATAAAAATCATCATAATTAAAAAAATTACAATAAAAATCATCATAATTAAAAAAATTATAATAAAAATCATTGTAATTTAAAACTATTGTTTTAAAATTATATTTAAATTATTATATAATCTATATTATACCCTAAATATATTAATGTTTAGCTAATTTAAATTTTTTGTAAAGTTACAAATGCACTGTCAATTTATTAATTTTAGAAAAGTTACACATGGACTGTCAATTTATTAATTCTAGTAAAGTTTCAGCTGCAGTGGCAATTTATTAATTTTAATAAAGTTACAAATGCACTGTCAATTTATTAATTCTTGCAATCTTTAAAAATTAATTTTAAGCTGGAATTTACAAAAATCCCATTTTTTAGGATAGGAATTTTTCTAAGTAAAAAGATTATGAAAGTTATCCTATAATCGAAAATCTTAAATATTTTTTTTAAGATACATATAATGTAATCTAAGATACATATGCATTAAAATTGTAATAGAGAATAACCAGGATATATTTTTGTATAGAAAAGTACTCAAAAAACAATGAAACGTTCAACATTATATCTATTTTTTTAAAAATTTTTCAAAAAAAATCCAAATTTTTTGAAAAAGTTATATTATGGACATTCACTAATATTACTAACACTCTCCAAAAATATAGGTAACCTCAAATAATATTTTCAAAAGGAGTTTAAATGAAAAATGAAGTTATAATTGAAGATGTTAACATAGGAAGCGTAGCTAATGTAAAGCATAAATGTTCCTTTAAAGAACTTAATTCAATTTATGAACGATTAGAGAATTGGATTCAAAAAAATAATTTAAAAAGTGGAGGAACATATCACTTTAGATTTGATTCGCAGTACAAGGATTTATCATCAAATAATATACTTTTTGAACTAGCTATACCTGTAAAAAAGCTGAACCAAGATGAAAATTCCGTGAAAATCGTTCAAATCCCAGATCAAGAGGTTATATCTGGAGTTTATAAAGGACCCTATATTAACCTTCCTTCAGTTTATGCAATATTAGAAGATTATGCAGGGAAAAATAATTTAGCACCTATGGAGTATGCTAAAGAAATTTATTTAAATGACCCTCTTAAAGTAAAACCTAATGACTTGTTAACCGAAGTTCAATTAACAGTATTTGATTTTCAACCTGAAAATATTCACCATGTCCCATTAGTTAGTAAAATTGAAAGGAAAACAATAAAAAAGCAAAAAATGGCAACTATATACCATCATGGATTTTTAGAAGATGTATATAAAGTTCGTCTGGATTTAATTAAATGGGCTGAAAAACACGATATTAAAGTAGAAGGTCTTTATTTTCAACAATATCCTGAGCCAATCGGAACTCCTCATAGAGGAATGGTTTTTAAAATTAGTATACCAGTATATGATGATTTAAAAGAAGATGATGAGATTAAAATTGTAGAAATTCCTGAACATGATGTTTTATCTACAATCTATAAAGGTCCTTATATAAGTCTTCCAAATGTCCATAGAATGATAGTAGACTATGCATTTGAAAATGACCTTGAACTTATTGATTTTCCTGAAGAAATATATTTAAATAGTATTTTTGATGTTAGCTGTGATGAATTACTTACCGAAGTTAGAATGGCGACGATTGATATAGATCTTGATAAAAATGTTAAATTTGAGGGAGAAGTTGAAAAAAAAACTGTTAAAAGGCATGAAGTCGCTTCTATAAGACAAGTTGGTTCTTTTGAAAAAATTAGCCAAATTAAGGAAGATTTATTTAAATGGGTTGAAAAAAATAATATTAAAACAACAGGACCACATTTTTTAAAGTTCCACAATCATCCAAGTAGCTTATCACCAGAAAATATTTCCTTTGAAATCGGAGTGCCTTTAGATAGTACAGTTGAAGGTGTTATAAAAGTAATAGATTATACAAGACATAAAATTTTAACCACTAATCATAACGGACCAATTTCAACCATTAAAGACACCCATGACTTTATAAAAAATTATTCTAATGAAAATGAATTTACACATCTTGATCTTATAATAAATACTTTTGTTGATAAAATTCCAGAAAACCATGAGGATGAAGTATCCATTACTGTTGGACTTCCCGTGAAAAAGATTTAAATTTTTTTATCCTTAGCTATTTTTTTATTTTAAAAATAGCTGAATCAAAATTGCTATTTTTATAAATTGTTGTTTAAGATGGAATTTTAAAAAAATTTTATCCTATTTATTAAATTAAAATTTTTTAATTAATTATTTATTAATTATTATTAATTAAGATAAAAAGATTTTTATTAATAAAAACATTGAATTATTGAAAATTATTAAAAATTAAGTTTCTTCTTAAATATTTACCTATCTAACGTTAGTTAGATATTAAACTATCAAACGTTAGTTAGATAAAAGAGTTTTAATACTAACGAACATTAGTTAGAAAAAAATTATAACCTAACTAACGTTAGTTAGATAAAAACCATATTACAAATCTAATATTTATGAACAAAAATAAGAGCATTATAACTTATAACAAAAGATACTATCAATAATTAATATATTCTTTTTAATATATTTAAAGTTTTCTATGGCTAAAATAAAATTTTCACAAAAATCTAATACGCTATTAAGATTGAATAATTTTCAAAAAAAAGTTACTATTAAATAGGAATTAGCTAAAAAAAAAACTATTTAATTTTTTAATAATAGGTCTTTTAGAAAAGTTTGATCCAAAAAATCAATTTTATTAATATTATTTTTTAAAATAAATAGCTATAAATTATTTTTATTAAAAAATATAAATTTTTATGATTTAGATAAATTAATAAATTAATTTAAAAATTTTTAAAAAAAAATCATTACTTAAAAACTTTATTTCCAATAGTATAACAATACAATATGACATTAATTATATGAAAATTTTGTTTAAATATATAATTGTGTTAAAGTCATTGAAAACGGAACAAAACCCATTTAACATATCACATAATACTTATTAAGAAAATCACCTTTTTATATAAAGGTATCCTGGAAATTCATTGCACTCACTAAGTTTAAAACTATATAGAAATATTTTCTTAGATTCCTACTTCATAGGAATTACTTATTTTACAATAGAAAATTTTATTTATATTGTCATAAATATTTAAAATCAAGAAAAATAATATGAACACTCATTCTAATAATTTTTTTTAACCTCAAGAATTGAAAAACTTATGATTTTTTTAATCTAAAAAATTGAAAAATAATGAAAAAAACATAATAATTTAGAAAAATTATATAAAAAAATTTAAGCTATTTTTAAATTGTTATAATAATATTTGAGATGATTATCATGGATAATAATGATAAAGACTCGGAAAAATCTCAGTTGGATTCTGATAATACGAATAAGAATCACTTTGAAAATAATAATGAAAAAACTGAAGGCGTATCCACTATATTAGGAGATCCGAAAAAAGCTATAGTGAAGTTATCTACTCCAATTATGGTATCTGTTGTATTAGCTTCTTTAAATAGTCTCATTGATGCAATATGGATAGCGGGTATTGGTCCTGAAGCATTAGCTGCAATGGGGTTTGTAACCCCCCTATCTATGCTACTCATTGGAGTTTCTGGTGGTCTTAGTAATGGAGCATTATCAATTATTTCTAGGTTCATAGGGGCCCGTGATAAAAAAGAAGCGGATAATGCAGCACTCCATATATTGCTTATCATGGTGATATTTACTGTAGCTATGATGATTTCCGTAGGTTTATTTTTTAAAGAAATCCTTTTAACATTAGGAGCAGGTTCCACAGTAGAACTTGCACTTCAATATGGTTATGTGATTATTGGAGGATCAATTTTCATGATGTTTTCATCTGTTTCTTATGGTATTATGAGAGCAGAAGGAAATGTTAAAAAAACAATGTATGCTATGTCCCTTGCAGCTATAATGAATATGATACTTGATCCAATATTCATTTATAACTTCAATATGGGAATAAGTGGTGCAAGTTTAGCTACTATGTTATCACTAGCTGCTGCAAGCTTTTTAATGTTTTACTGGTTTAAAAAGGATACCTATCTTAGTCTAAATCTTAAAAATTTCAAATATAGTTCAAATCTTACAAAAAAAATATTATCTATTAGTATACCATCATCTACAGAATACTTAATAATGTCACTATTAGTTGGATCAATGAATTTAATATTAGTTACAGTTTCAGGATCTGAAGCCGTAGCTATTTTTTCTGCAGGTTGGAATATAGCTCTAGTGTCTGTTATTTTATTAGCCCCAATAGCTATTTCCGTAGTTATCGTAGTTGGAGCATCAATAGGAGCGAAAAAGTATGAGAACTTGGATATTGTTCAAAATTATTCAATAAAATTAGGAACTTTAATAGCTATTATAACTGCAATAATCACATTTATATTTGCACCATACATTGCAGGATTATTTACATACTCTTCAGGAACTGCAAATCTTAGTGGTTTATTAACAGAATTTTTAAGAGTAATGACCTTGTATTATATATTTGTTCCAATAGGATCAGTAGCATCATCTATATTTTTAGGTGTTGGAAAAGGTCTAAACTATTTTATAGCTAATGTTATAAGACAGCTATTGTTAGCAGTTCTTTTTGCATATGTTTTAGCTATTACCTTAGGATGGGGTCAAGAAGGAGTATGGTGGGGAATAGTAATTGGAAACATAGCTGGAAGTTTGATTTCTATCCTATGGTCCAAATTTTATATTAAAAAACTCAACACAGATAAAAGTATAGTGTAAAAACTTCTAAAAGTACACATTTATTTGTCTTATTTTTTTTATTTCATCTATTTTTAAATTTTTTTCTTTTACACATTGTTAATTTTTATGTTGAAGTGTTTGTCAAAGCATGATTTTTTAAAGACACAGCTATTATGAAATTACCAAAAATCTTGAAAGGATTTTTGTAATTAGGAAAATCTTCGATTTTCGGTAAGTAGTATCTAAAAAAATCATCTAATCCCACTTTCTAACATTTGAATCTTCCACAGCTTTGACTATATTAAAATCTTCTGTTGGCGAGTCAATTATTCCTACAATAGAATATAATTCTTCCTTACTATGATTAGGATTATAAGTGTCTTTATTAGAAATTAAATAATCAGGAATATCTACTTCAAGTTCATTTCCAAACTCTTTTCCAATACTTTATTAATAAGTTCATCTTCACTAGTATTTTCCCTTCTAGCTATTTTAGTAATAATCTTATAAATATCATCCTTTATTAAAACAGTTGCCATATCCACACTTATAGCTAAATATAATTTTGATGATATATACTTTTAATTATTTGTAGCTATTATTATAACTCATTAAAAAAATTTACATTGACTTGGCAATAGCATAAACAATTTTGTAAAATAATTTTACATTATTTTTAAATAATCCTTTAAATTGAGGCTGTTGCACCATTATTTTTGTTCAAGGAATATATAAATAAAAATTAATAATTTTTAAAAAAATTTGAATATATTAAATTTTGTTTAATTATAAATTAAAATCT
>WRMT01000142.1 GCA_009777005.1 Methanobrevibacter sp.
CATTAAACGATATCCAAGAAACACATTTCATAGAACTACCTACATTAAGACAAGAACTTAAAAAACATGAATTAGATTTAAACGATCCTAAAATCAGATTAAACATACTTTTTAATAAAAAAACACCAAAAAAATTACTTCAAAAGGTGATAAAAATGGATAAACATATAAACAAGATGTATGAAAAAGCACAACTAGCTTTACAAAATCAAGAAGAATATTTAGCATACATAAGAGCCGAACAAGCAGAACTAGACCATAAAGCCCAGATAAGATATGGAGAAAGGAAAGGAGAAAAGAATGGAGTTAAGAAGGGAGAGAAGATTGGAGTAAAGAAAGGAGAGAAGATTGGACTTAAAAAAGGAAAAATGGAAGTAGCTATTAAACTTAAAAAATTAGCTTATCCTATTAAAGAAATAGCTGAAGTCACTGGAATTTCAGTGGAAAAAATAAAAGAAATATAAATAAAATAGACTATGTGAAGTTAATGGGAATTTCATGTCCAAATTTTTCAAATAATTTCCCATGCTTTACATTAACCTTATCATGAAACTAAAACACTTTTTATTAACAATTATACACATAATCCTGATTTGGCAAATTTGTTTAGATATTCATGATTTGGATTTAGCTATCCATGACTTAATTTTCTCAACTCAACTGACCACAAGCAATCGTTCGATGTTTATAGCTAATTCTTAATAAAATAAATATCAAATCTATTCTTAAGCTTTAAAAACTCAAGTATTTTTTCTTAAAAAAATATTCACATTTTTTATTCTAATTTTTATATATCTCTGTGACTTAATTATTTGATCAATGGCATTAGCTAATCCCATATTTTCCTAGTTCTAGAAGAGGATAAATGAATTTCTTTTTTTCAATGGATTAAATTTTTTTTTATCATTATTTCACTTTACTTTGACTTCGGGGTAGTATATGTGATTGGTTCAATATTGCATTTTAAGGTATTAATAGAAAAATTTCATTTTTCCTAATTATGCTCTCCTTGTAAAATTCTTCAATTGTCTTATAAATAACCCAACATAGAACCATTGAAAAGGTTCTAAAAGTAGTTTTAATCAAAATAATAATTTATTCAAATAAAATTTATTTATAATTTTCATTAAATTTAAATAATACTTATAATTAGTGTTGTTTTCTTAAATAAAAGATAAAAACTTCCTTTTTTTTACTTTTTAAAAATAAAAATTATTGAAATAAAAAAATAGATAATGTGAAGTTACTGGGGGATTTTACCATTCAAATTTTTCACAAAATTCTGATAAGATTTCCATTGTTCCTCTGTGACTTATTGAAGTTCTGAAAATTGATGTATTTCAAATTTTTAAATCTTTACTAGATATGCCTAGTGTTATAATAGTAATAATGTCCATGAAATGGTTATATGAGTCAAATTTTTTTATTTAGTTTTAAAAATTTTAGCTTTTTTTTTATTTTTTAATAATTTATCAAGTTGATATAAATTTTTTTATTTCATGTTAATTTTTTGGTTTGGTGTTAATTTTTTTATTTCATACTTATTTTTCAATTTGAAGTCAATTTTGCTGTTTAATTTAAGCAATAGTTTATATACTTCTTTGTTTTAATAGTTACATGTCTTTATTTAGACTTTTGATTGATTAATGGGAAAAATATATATTTTATTAAATTGAAAAATAAGGAGTGATTACAATTAGTAATGATGAAGAGAATATTAATTTCCTAAACGACTATTTGTTTCCCAAAATTTTTGGTGAGAAAGGTTGTGAAGAAGAAACCTTGTATCTGATTAATACATTGGCTGAAAAAAATTTTAAATCTTTGACTTATGTTCCTAATGAGCTTAAAGGCAAGTATAAAATGAGTAAAAAGTCAATTACTGATGTTTTGGTTAAAATTGATGATGATAATTATGTAAGCATTGAATCACAAATAGAAAAACAAGACGATTTTCACAAAAGATGCCAGTTTTATTACTGTAAAATGACTCCTGCTTTTCTTTTAGAAGGTGATGATTATGAAAATCTGCCTTTGGTAGTGATGATAAATATTTTAGACTTTAACTTGCATAAAACAGGATACTATCGCAGCAAATTCGTACCATGGGATGAAATATGCAAAAAACTCACATTAGACGATATTCAAGAAACGCATTTCATAGAACTGCCTCCATTTAGACGAGAACTAAAAAAACATGAATTAGATTTAAATGATCCTAAAGTCAGATTAAACATACTTTTTAATAAAAAAACACCAAAAAAATTACTTCAAAAGGTGATAAAAATGGATAAACATATCAATAAGATGTATGAAAAAGCACAACTAGCTTTACAAAATCAAGAAGAATATTTAGCATACATTAGAGCTGAACAAGCAGAACTAGACCATAAAGCCCAGATAAAATATGGAGAAAGGAAAGGAGAAAAGATTGGAGTTAAAAAAGGAAAGATGGAAGTAGCTATTAAACTTAAAAAATTAGCTTATCCTATTAAAGAAATAGCTGAAGTCACTGGGATTTCAGTGGAAAAAATAAGAAAATTATAAATTTATCTTTAAACTTATTAAATTAATTTAGGTGAATTAATTTTACAAAATTTTAACAATTAAAAATTAATTATTAGTCAAATGATTTTTTCTAATATTTTTCTTTTTATCTTTATCTTATTTTTAAAAAGATTAACTTATTTATGAATAATTTTAGATAAACTTTATGAAAAAACTAGACCTCTATTTCAAGTGTAAAATAAATATAGCTTTTTTCAATAATTTTTTTTTAATAACATAATAAATGATTTCTCTTATTTAATCATCTTATTTAGCTAATAATCATTGGAATTTTTTTTTAAAAATTTTTTAAGAAATATTTAATATTTAAAAATAGTTTATATTGAATTAATAGCTATTATTCTTGATTAAATGGTATATTATTATTTTAAATTGATTTTAATCATTTTTTTTAGCTATTTTCATTGTCTATTCATTTATTTTGTAGATGTATATTTTTTTATTTTTTTTTAAAATATTTTTTTAGTTTATTTGAATCATTTTCTGTATTCTTGGAGAAATTATCTTTTTTCATTAAAATATACAATGAATAAGTGTTTATTTTTATTTTTATCCTTTTTTTATCTATATTTTTATTGAAAATTAGTTTTAATCTTAGATGTATAATTTTTCTTTTGATATGATTTTTCTCCAAAGACCTAATTTTTTTTTTAAATTTAATCTTTAGCTATTCTGATTATAAAATGATTATTCGCTTAAATTTTGCTTTTTTATAAAAATATATGAAAATTATTTCTTGTTTTTATTTTTAACATTTTTTTAACGGTTTAATTTATAAATATTCTTTATTATTGTAGATGTATACTTAAATAATAGATAGTTAACTATATATACGAACTTTCATTAAATTAATTGCTATAGTTAATGAGAGGATAGTTTAAACTTAATATATTATTGAAATGTTTAGCTATTGAAGGTGCTTATTAGCTGTTAAATTCTGTGATATAAAAAAAATATCATAGGACATAATTAATTCAGATATAGACTATACAATTAATACAACTTATTTTTTTATTTAATGAGAGAAAAAATAAAAAACAAGTAAAATTGTTTATTCTAATCATTAAATTTCATAATTCAAACTCTATATCAGGTATTGGCATATATTAACGCTTATTTTTGTTGAATGAGAGATAAAATAAATTACAAGTAAAATTGTTTTTATCTGATCATTTAATTAACCCAATTTAAATTTAAACAATTCATTGTTTATTAATAGCTGAATTGCTATTTATTACATGGTTGTTATTATTAGGATTTTCAGGTTTTCTAATAAAATTATATTGTTATGGATTAGCTACTTGAATCTTATAAAAAATTTTAAGATTCACTTAAATCCTCGATTAAATTTGAATTTTTTCAGGGTTAAATTATTCATAAAAATCTTTTAATAAATTCTTTTTTAAGAGATTTTATTGGGTATTCATATAAGCATTTTGCAATGATATAGTGATTTTTGGATTAGTAAAGATAAGTATTATAATGATGATTGTATATGTCGTTTAAGGATTATTAATAAATATTTAGGTGAAGTATGGGGTTTTTTGATTTAAAGGGTAATAATTTGTATCATGTAAATATTTTGTTCATGAAAAATTGATGATTTTTTTGTTTCTATTGTAATTTAAAGCAAAAGGTATAAAATCGGGTTATTGATTATTAATTAAGGATTTAATCATTTGAAATTATTCATGGAAACTATATGCAATAATTTCATGTGAACATGGATTTTAAGCTTATGTCTAAGTGTATAGCTATTGTATAAGTGTCTCTTTTATATTAATAGCTGCTTTTTTCAGCAGGTTAATATATTTTAGGACTATATACATGAATTAGATATACATGTTAATTTTTAAATTGTCATGTTTGATGTTCTGCAAACCTATAAGTGTCTTTAAGTATAGTATATGATTTTTAATAATATGACATATATTTTTAAAAACTGTATATCAGAATTTATCAGATGTATTTATTTAAAATTAATATGTATTGTGTTTGGATTATTGTATAATTGTTTTTAATTAATTTCTAATGATCTTATTTAAACATAAAAAACTATGGGGTTTTCATAAATTTGAGAATATGAATGTAAATTTGGAATTTTATTTTCATAAGTTTGAGAATAATATTTTGGGAATTTGAATGTAAATTTGGAATTTTATTTTCATAAGTTTGAGAATAATATTTTGGGAATTTGAATGTAAATTTGGAATTTTATTTTCATAAATTTGAGGATTTGAATGTGAATTTGAAATTTTATTTTCATAATATTTGGAAATTTGATTTGAGGATTTGAATGTAGATTTGAAATTTTATTTTCATAAATTGGGAAATGTGATTTGATAATATGAATGTAAATTTTAAAATTAAAAATTTTGTTAAGGAGATTTTTTTATGTATAAATGTTTTTGGATAATATCTATGGAGGATTTTACAGAGTTTTTATAACCATAAAGGAGGGTTCTTATGTTAACAAATAATAAGTCTAGAATGAGGGTATTCCTACTCATAGCTATGCTTTTAATATTCTTTTCAGCTTTACAATCAGCTACTGCATGTGGAACATGTGATTCCACTTGTACATGTACTGATTCTTCTAATTGTCCTGACTGTGGATGTGAAACATGTAATGAAATTGAATCTACAGAAAAGGAAAATTCAAAAAGTATTTCAGAGATTTTCAATGGATCCACATTATCTTTAGGGGATGGGATTCATACGAATTTCACGAAAGTAAATATTGATAAAGATATAACAATAGAAGGAAATGGGGTAAACAATTCTATTATTTTTATAGATTCTAATAAAGTTGCTTTCAATGTTTTAGATGGAAATACTTTAAAATTATATAATCTAACTATTTTTAGTAATTACATATATTCGGAAGATGAAATAGCTAATTTTAATAGTTTAGTAAATTTATTTAATGGCTCAATATCTGGGTTAGGTACTGTTGTTTTTGAAAATTGTAAATTTATAAATAATAAACGAAATAATGTTTTTGTAAATGTAAATGCTTCTTCTACATATATTACAAGTAGACCTACTCTCACAGCTACTGTTACAGATTCAAATGGTAACAATGTTAATGGAGATGTAGTTTTCTATATTAACAATGAATTTTCAGGAAGAGTCCCGATAATTAATGGTTTAGCTACTTATAGCTTGGAATTAGCTAATGATAATTATCTTGTTCATACATCCTATATTGGAGATGGCGGAGATAATCCTGAACTTAGTCAAAATCAAATATCTTTTAATGTTGCTGCTCCTATTTCTATAATGCCTCTTAATGTTCCTTTACCTACTACTGGATCTATATATTATGTAGCTCCAAGTCCACTTGGTAATGATAATAATACTGGGTTAACTACTGCAGCTCCTAAATTAACTATTTTGAATGCTTATAACACAGCTCCTGCTAATTCTACTATTATATTACTTCCAGGGAACTATACTGGATCTGGAAATGTAGGGATTACTTTAACAAATAAGGCAAACATGACTATAATGGGTTGGAATGATACTAGTGTTTTTATACGCCCTACTGGAGTGGCTGCAGGTTCTTTCATGACTATTAGTCCTGGTACTGCAGCTAATAATCGTAGAACAATCAATATTTATAATTTGATCGTTGTTGCTGGTCAAGGCACTGCTGTTGTATCCTCTGGTGCTAATAATAATCTCAACTTTGATTCTGTTCAGTTTGTAAATAGTACAGGTAGATCTATTTATGCTAATGGCAATAGTATTGATGTTAGTCTTAATAATACTATATTTAGAAATATCAATCGTACTGATTCTGGTCTTGCTGTTGAACTTTTAGGCAGTTCAACTGCTCTTACTCACTTGTTTGTAAATAACACTCTTGTTGAAAATATTTATTCCTCTTCTAATGGAGGTGTTTTCCGAAATAATGGTGGTTCTGGTACTGTTGAAGTTTATAATAGTAACTTCACTGATATTTGGGCTGGAAATCATGGTGGAATTTTCTGTATTAATGGACCATATCTTATTATTGATAAGTCCATTTTTACCAATTGTATAGGTTATAATGCTGGTGGTGTAACTTATACTCATGGTAGATCTGATGGTGGTATTACCCAGAATTATATAACTAACTCTATTTTTATTGAAAATAGAGCCACTAATGGTATGGGTGGTGCAATATATGCTGAAAATCCTAATAATGCTATTTTAATTGAAAACTGCACTTTTTTTGATAATTCTGCTACTTCTTATGGTGGTGCTGTTGCAGCTGGTGGTGGAAATATAACTGTTATTAATTCTTCTTTTAGAAATAATCTTGCAGCTACTCATGGTGGTGCTATTGGAACTAGTGATAGTGGTGCTGTTGTTATAAATGTTAGCCGTTCTTCTTTTGAAAATAATTCTGCTACTACTTTTGGTGGTGCTGTAGCAGCTCGGACTGGAACAATAAATATTAATAATTCTAATTTTACAGGAAACTATGTTTCTGGATCTGCAGCTTATGGCGGTGCTTTAGCTGTAACGGTCGCTGGAAACACACAAACAAGTACAATAAATGTTTATAATTCTGCTCTTGTTAATAATTCTGCAAGAAATAATTCAGCTACTGCCATTTCTTTTGGTGGTGCTGCAGGTATTAATATTACGGGTACTACTACTCAGAACCTTAATTCTGCAATCAATTTATATAATTGTACTATTAATGGTAATTGGGCTCGTTATGGTGGTGCTTTTGGTGCTACTGGTGGAAATATTCGTGTTTTTGATTCAAGGATATTTAATAACTATGCTTTAACTTATGGTGGTGTTGCTGCTGTTAGCTCTGCTAATGCCAATATAATAATTAATAATAGTAATATTTATAATAACTCTGCTGGTACTTTTGGTGGTGCTTTTGGTGCTACTGGTGGTACTATTAATGTCACTTATTCTGAAATAAATAATAATACTGCTAGTGGTTTTGGTGGTGCTGTTGGTGTAGATGGAACTGCAGGTATTATTAATATTCTGAATTCTTTAATATTCGATAATGTTGCTATTAATTATGGTGGAGCTATAGGTGCTACTGGTGGTACTGTAAATGTTCGAAATTCCACGTTAAGACGTAATCGTGCTAGTGGTAGTACTGGTTATGGTGGTGCAATTGGTCTTACTACGGGTAATATCAATGTGTATGACTCTAGGTTTGAAAATAATAGTGCTGTAACTTATGGTGGTGCTGTTGGTGTTCCAACTGGTGGTAACTTTTATGCTAACAACTCTAACT
>WRMT01000143.1 GCA_009777005.1 Methanobrevibacter sp.
AATTTATAATTTATATTTTTTTTTTTTTAATTTATAATTTTTAACTTTTTTTTTTTTTTTTTATAGTAATGAAAATCAATTAATTTTATGGTATTTATTTAAATAACTATAAATTTAATTATTATAAATAATTTTAAAAATCTTTTAAATTAAATTTTCATGATTTATAAGATTATTATTAAAAAATATTTTTTTTATAGACTTTAAAAAGGTACATTATTATGTCTGAAAGTGATTTTGTGCTTTGTCTAAAATGTTGCTGATATTTTTTTCATTATCTTTGGGTATTACTTTTTTTTTTTTTACAATGAAAATGTTTGTTTGGGTGTTTTTAAAGGAAAATTTTTTGTAATTTGTAATGGGTGTGAATAGTGATTTTTGTGTTTGATTTAAAAGAGTGTGGAGTGGTGTAGTGTTGTTTTAGTTGTGGTTGTCTATTGTTTTTTTGGAAAATTTTTTGATAAAGTGTGATTTTTTAGTAATCTGGGATTCATGAGAGTGAAGTAGATATTGGTATTTGTTTGGGGTTTTTTCAAGTTTAAAACGTTTTATAAAAGGTTAAATAGTAAAAGAGAGGATTTAATTTATATGATAGCTTTAAACAAATCCTCTCTTTTAATTGATTGTGATGATTTACCATTTAAATTTTTCTTTGATAGTGAAACTAATACTTTATATTTGAACGAAGATATATCTCCAAATTTAGTTTTTTTGCTAAATTATCCTATGAAAAAGAAATATAAACTAGTTTATCTTAAATCAATTGAAAAATGTTCTATTTGTGATTCAGATTTAAATAGAAACAGTACCAATGAGTTTTTATTAAATAAAGATATGGTAATTAGAAAACAGAAGTATGTTTGCAAAAACAAAAAATGCAATAAACATAGTTAAGTCTGTTTAAAAAAGTTCATTGACAAACATTTTAACCATTCAAAGGAAATAAGAGAATTTAAATTAAATATTAGCTTAATAGCTATTTATTTCATGAAAAAAAGTCAGATCTCATTGAATTAATTACCGGTATTATTCAAAATAGTTATCCACAATTTTCAGCTATATTTAGCTATAGTTAAATAGCTATTTATTAAAAACTTTAACTTATATACATAATTATTACAAAATATAGAATAACGTTCTAAAATAAATGCACTATACAATATCAGAAGAGAATGAGGAGTTTTTTCATGGATAAAAAAAATGAAAATATGGAAAAATCTCAAAACACAGAGCCTATAGGAGAAAATGCTTATACTCAAGATGAGAGAGATTTTCAATTGAACAAAATTAGTTGTCCTTCATGTGGTGGGGTTGTGGACATTACCGAAGATCAAGATTTAGCAATTTGTCCATTTTGCCGTCACCAATTATCAGTTGTTAAAGAAAGCCTGGATTTTACTATTGATAAAGGGGTTTTGATGAAATATAATGGTGAAAGTCGTGAAGTTGAAGTTCCTTCTGGTGTAAGAGCTATAAGTAATACAGCTTTTTTTTCACAAAACACTTTAAGGAAAATTGTTTTGCCTGAGGGATTAAATGAACTGCAAGGGGGTTTTTACGGTTGTAGTAATCTGGAGACAGTAATCTTACCAGACAGTATAGAAAATTTCCCACCAAGTACTTTTCATGGTTGTATCAGTTTAAAATCGGTAGTGCTACCTAAAAACTTAAAAAATTTAGGGATGAACGCTTTTTATGATTGTTTAAAGCTCACTTCCATAGAAATACCTCCAATGGTAGAATCGGTAGAAACAGGAATTTTCATGAATTGTGAAAGTCTGGAAACGATTTTTTGCTATGAAAATACAGAATTTGGGAAAGACTATAATTTTATCGGATGCGATAGTTTAGTCTCAATAAATGTTTTGGATAGTAAAACTAGGGAAACAGTTTCAACAAAAAGAATTGTACAAGCTGAGTTCGGAAATTTTAAAATTATAGAAGAGGGTAGCGATACTGTAGAATAGGATAGTAATGCTGTAGAAGATGGTGACAATGTTGCAAAAGATGTTCACATAATGACCACGTTTGCAGAAATACTTACTAGTAGAAGATGGTGACAATGTTGCAAAAGATGGTCGGCAACACTGAAAAATCTTTTAAGTTATGTAAATTTTTTAAAAGAGGATGAGGAGTTTAATTATGTGTAAAAAAAATAAAAGTTTAAAAAAGTTTCAAAACAAAGAACCAATAGGAAAAAATACAATACTCATGAGAAGGAGGTTTTAGATTGAATGAAGTTACTTGTCCTTCCTGCAGTGGTATTGTGGAAGTTAGTGAAGATCAAGTTTTAGTAAATTGTCCATTTTGTCGTAACCAATTTTCAGTTATTAAAGAAAGTCTGGATTTTACTATTGATAATGGGGTTTTGATAAAATATAATGGAGAAGATAGTGAAGTTGAAGTTCCTTCTGGTGTAAGAGCTATTGGTGTTACAGCTTTTCTAGATAAAAACACTCTAAGGAAGATTGTTTTGCCTGAGGGATTAAATGAACTACAGAGTGGTTTTATGCGCTGTAGTAATTTAGAGACAGTAATCTTGCCAGATAGCTTAGAGAGTATTCCAGAAATGGCTTTTCAAGGTTGTATCAGTTTAAAATCGTTAGTGTTGCCTAAAAACTTAAAAAATTTAGGTGATATGGCTTTTTATGATTGTAAAAAATTAAGTTCTATAGAGATACCTCCGATGGTAGAATCAATAGATTGTGCTGTTTTCTTTGGTTGTGAAAATTTGGAAACGATTTCTTACTATAAGGCTACAAAATTTACAGGAGAACATTTTCAAGGTTGTGGTAGCCTTAGTTCAGTAAATGTTTTGGATAGTAAAACTGGGGAAATAGTTTCACAAAAAAGAATTGAAGAAGATGAATTCGGTATTCGAGGGTTGTAGATGAGTAGGGTATTTAAAAGTGTAGATGATGTGTTTGGTCTTTTGAAGATTTTTGTTGATGAGTAGGGTATTTAAGAGTGTAGATGATTATTATAAAATAAAAGTATCCTTACAATATCAGTGAATGAGGAGTTTTATCATGAATAAAGAAAATGAAAGTATGGGAAAGTCTCAAAAAGAGGAACCTATAGGAGAAAATCCATTTGCTTCTGACAATAGAGTTTTTCGATTAAAGAAAATAAGTTGTCCTTCCTGTGGTGGTGCTGTGGAGATTAACAAAGGTGAAGAATTAGCTACTTGTCCATTTTGCCGTAATCAGTTTTCAATAGCTAAAGAAAACCCAGATTTTACTATTGATAGGGAGGTTTTGGTAAAGTATAATGGTAATAATAGTGAAGTTGAAGTTCCTTCTGGTGTTCGAGCTATTGCTATATCAGCTTTTCAAAATCAAAGCACTTTAAAGAAGATTGTTTTGCCTGAAGGAGTAAGTGAACTGCAGGGGAATAATTTTCAAGGTTGCAGTAATTTAGAGACAGTAATCTTGCCAGACAGCTTAGAGAATATTCCACAAATGATTTTTACAGGTTGTGTTAGTTTAAAATCAATAGACTTGCCTAAAAACTTAAAAAATATAGGTGCTGGAGCCTTTAGTGATTGTAAAAATCTTACTTCAATAGAAATACCTCCGATGGTAGAATCAGTAGATATTAATGCTGTTTTTTTTGGATGTGAAAGTCTGGAAACGATTTTTTCCTATGAGAATACAAGATTTAAGCGAGGTTATATCCAAGGTTGTGATAGCCTTAGTTCAATAAATGTTTTGGATAGTAAAACTGGGGAAATGGTATCCAAAAAAAGAGTTGTACTAGAGGAGTTTACATCTTATAAAATTGTAGAAGATGTTGCCAATGATTAGGGAGAGGGGTAATAGATTAAAATTTAAATTTCATAATATTCTGTTATTTTTAAAAAACGCGATGGAAACAATGAAAAACATTAATTGTCCTTCATTGAAACTTTAATATTCCAAAAATTAGCTATAACTTTTAAATTTCTTCATTGAGAAATTATAAACTTATTACTCAAGGAAAATATCATTGTTTAAGTAACAAAAATTGTGAATAATGTCTATTGGTCTTATTTTAAATTAAATCATCATGAAACTCATCAATTTTTCTATTACTCTTTCAATTCCCTATCTGAATTGAAATTTCCCATACTTGTGAAAAGTTCACCACTAAGAAACTGACTTAATGAATATTGTAAAATATGCTGTTAATGTTTTTATGGGTGAGTAAAAGATTAAATTTTTCATTAATTTAAATATTAAGGTTCACTGTAAGATAACTTCAATAAAACATGTGAATGTTGTTAAAAATAATGATTTTAAATATTTTTAACAATTATATCTTAAATATCTAACCACTTAAAAAAATTTAATTAAGAGCTGTTTTTTAAAGATAAACTTAAAAGATATAAAGGGTACATTACATTCAAAAAATTATAATTCCCCATACCATCAGTTTCTAGAATATTTAACTCCCTAGCTTTTTTTAAAAAATCTGGGAAAACCTTAATTTCTTCTTCATTCAAGTAAGCATCTTGAAAATCTTTTTTTCTAAAGTTCATAGCTGGATTTTTTCCCATTTTCTCCAAGATAGACTTATATTTAGGACTAATAATAGATTTATCCATAATAGGGGCGAAAAATTTTTTACCTATTCTCAGTCCAGCTTCCATAACTCCCTTATGCACATCAGTTTCATCAATTAAATTGTCTTGATCTTCCCAAAAAACAGAATCTCCAATTTCCTGCATTAATGTAGGCTGTCCACTAGAAAATACTACCATTGTTTCTAAGGCATCTTTATTTATTTTCATCTTAACACTATGAAAAGTATCAGTGAAAAAATCTGAAACTTCTTTTTTATCTAAGGGTTCAACTTCATAGTGTCTAAAGATTCGATTGAATGAAGGGTTGTGATTAAATAATGAATTTAACTTTTCAGGGTAACCTACTAGCATCACACCTATAGGAGATTTGCCTCTAAATTCTGTAGCCATAGTATCAGCAAAACTTTTATACCAGTTAGCAAACTCAGGGGTTTTGCTTAAGCCATTAATATCATCGATTATAATAAAAATACCATTTATCATTAAAATTATGTATTAAGTCAGTTAAAACTAAAGGGAATGTGTTTTTAATTGATTTTAAATATTCTTTATTTTTAGGCTTAAATTTAATGGTTGTTCCCATAAGTCCTACTTTTTCTATATTATCTCCGAAAAAATCTAAGATTTTTTGTGACCATGTTTCAGATTCAATTTCATTTAGTAACCGTTCTATGATTTCTTCAATTAAAGAGTTAACATCATGAAATCCATCGTTAAATATATGCACACCAATCATTTTGTATTTACGTTTAACAAGATCATTGATATATGTTGCTAAAGAAGTTTTACCCATTCCTCTTTTGCCAGTTATAAAAAAATGTTGGGCTTCTCCTTTATTAATTTTCAGCAAATACCTGTTGATATTTTCAATAATATCTACTCTGCCCTTGAATTTTTCAGGGTTCACAGGATATCCTGGTTGAAATGGAGTTTCTTTTTCATTTTTTAAATTCATGGTAATCCTCAACAAATTTATAATAATGAACAATCTTTTAATTTATTTTTAACTTGTAATTTTTTAGTTTTTTATTTTTTTAAAATCATATTCATGAAAATATTTTTTTTTAATTTGTAATTTTTTAGTTTTTTATTTTTTTAAAATCATATTCATGAAAATATTTTTTTTTAATTTGTAATTTTTAGTTCATTATTTTTTAAAAGTAATAAAAAAACTTTAAAAACCTTTTTAACTTTCAATAAGTTGAAAAAAGATTATTATTATTTTAATAATTATTTAAAGAGATAAAAAATATTTTCCATAATAATTAAAAATGCAATGATTTTATTTTAATAATTGTTTTATTAGTGCATGTGAATTCATTGATTTTAGAAATCTATGTTATCATAATATTCCAATTGTAAATTTATCAAATAATATGAAATTTGCACACATTTTCAAATACATTTTGCAGAGATTTTACGCACAATTCGCATGCAAGTTACTGCTTCACATGTAATTTCTATATAATTTATTCCCATTGAATAATTTCCCATGAAAATTATTAATAAAAAATTTTAAAACCCAAAATAGTTTTTGATTTGTCCATATGTTATTAATCATGAATAATATAAATACAATATTATTTAATATAATTTTTATATAATATAATTTTGATTGTATAATCTTAATTAATTAATTTTCAATTTGAGTTGTCTCAAGCAAATACTTTAAATTTTCGTGATGATATGATTAAATTACCAAAACTTAATCCAGATAAAACAAAAGATAAAATAACTGATTTTATAAAAAATAAGAAAGTTGAATCAAGTGCTAAAGGAATAGCTATTGGCTTAAGTGGAGGATTAGATTCTACTCTTGTTGCATATTTATTAAAAGAAGCTATTGGTAGTGAAAATATTTTGGGAGTTCACATGAGTACTTCAACAACTCCAAAAGAAGATAAAAAACATTTTAAACTAATAGCTGAATATTTAAACATAAATTCTAAAGAAATAGCTATTGATGATTTATCCAAGGAATTTATAAATTTAGCTACTGATTTTAGAAGAGATAGTAGAAATAACGGTCCTGGAAATGTAGCTAATGTTCCAATCACTGGAAAAAGAACTTATGATGACTATGTTCTAAAAGTGGCTGAAGGCAATCTTAAAGCAAGGATAAGGATGTCTATTTTATATTACTATGCTAATTTGAATAATTTCATCGTAGCTGGAACAGGTAATAGAAGTGAGTTACTAATCGGCTACTTTACAAAGTATGGTGATGGATCTGCTGATATTCTCCCAATAGCTAATATTTATAAAAGCCAATTAAAGAAATTAGCTATTGCTTGGAATATTCCAAGAGAGATAATAGACAAACCACCAAGTGCAGGACTATGGGATGGGCAAACTGATGAAATTGAAATCGGGTTTAGCTATGAGATTTTAGATAAGCTACTGCATACTATTGTAGATAAAAACTTGGATAATGATACAATATCAAAGGAAATCAATATTTCTCATGAAGAAATTAACAAGATTAGGGATAAGATAGAGAATAATAAACACAAACTAAGATTTCCTCCAAGTCCATGAGGTAATGAAAAACTTTTTTAATCATTATTATCTTTAATCATTTATATTAGGATTATTTTCATTCCCTCATTTTAATTCTAGTTATTTTAATTATTTTAATTTTAATTATTTTAATTTTAATTATTTTAAATATTTATTTGGATTTTGTGAAAATATGATGGCTATAATTTATATTACAACCTCTAACGAAGAAGAAGCTCTTGAAATTGGAACTTTTATTGTAAAAAAAAGATTAGCTGCTTGCTCAAATATTATAAAAGACATGAAGTCAATTTATTGGTGGGAAGGCAATCTGGAAAATGATGATGAAGCTATTTTAATACTAAAAACAATTGAAGAAAAAGTTGATGAGATAATAACTAAAGTCAAAGAAATCCATAGCTATGAAAATCCTTGTATTATTGCATTACCTGTTATAAAAGCTTCAGATAGCTATTTAAACTGGTTAAAAGATGAAATAAAATAATAAGATATAAACTTAATAATATATTATTTTACTTAACGGTATATAACAACAAGGTGTCTGATTTATGTGAAAAAACGGAGGTTGTATGGTTATTGTTTAATATGTTTAGATGTATGATTATTTTGATTTTCCAAAAGTACAAATGAATTTCCACTTAACTTTTCAAATTCAT
>WRMT01000144.1 GCA_009777005.1 Methanobrevibacter sp.
AAAATCATCTATTTAATCTATAAATTAAAAATTATTAATCAAGAAAATTAAATTTTAAATAAAATCATCTATTTAATCTATAAATTAAAAATTATTAATCAAGAAAATTAAATTTTAAATTAAATTGTAGTTATAATTTATATTTTAACTAATTTTATAAGTAAAAATATAATTAAAAATAAAAACTAATAATTAAAATTTTTTAATAGCTATAAATTTCTATTATAAGTCAATAAACAAATGGATATATTAAAAATGATAGTAATAGTTGCAATTTTTTATTTTACTATTGAAAATAATCAAAAAATAGAGGTTTTTTAATTTTTAGAAAAGTATATTTATTATTGATTGAATAAATAGATGATAATTTACAATAGCTATATAATTTGTAACTTTTATTAATAAGATTAGCTAGGTTCCTCTTATGAAATGGTGAGGATATGAACTATACTTTTTATAGGGATAGAAATGGAAAAAACATCTTCAAATAATATTGCAAATGAATTTGAAAAACTTCGAAAAAAGCTTCTAGATTTAACTTTAAGAAATCAACTTCTTAATTTTAAACCAAGAGCTAAAACTATTGAAGTAGCTAATCAATCTCCTAGCTCAGTGTACCAAACACTAATTTTGCAGAAAAAAAAGATGCAGTTTGTTCCTAACAAAAAAGAAAGAGATGATGGTGAAAAAGATGCGAAATCAAGATTTTCCTCTCTTTGGGATCACCCTCCAATTGATTTGAGTATTTTTAAAGAAGGAGATAAATCTTTAAAAACAAATTTATCTCCAAAAGAACTTCAAAAAAGATTGTTTTATATCAATCAACAAGCAAAAACAATGGTCCAGGAACAAGGTTATAATATTCTATACTTAGCTATGGGTTTTTTAGAATGGAGAAGTGCTTATAAACCTAAAGAAATTAACCTTGCTCCATTAATACTTATCCCTGTAGAAATCCAGAGAAAAAAAGTTGGAAAATCATTTTCTATTTGTTGGAATGGTGAAGATTTAAAATCTAATATATCTCTTCAAGCTAAACTTTTTGAAGATGGAATAAAATTACCTGATTTCAAACAAACTCCTTATATTGAAGGAATTGAGCATTATTTGAAGGATGTTAAAAATGCTGTTAGTAATATGAAAGATTGGGAAGTTTCAAACCATATTTCATTAGGTTTTTTTTCCTTTACTAAGTTTGTAATGTACAATGATTTGAATCCTGAAAGTTGGGAAGAAAATGTTGATTTAACTAAACATGAGTTAATAGAAGCTATTTTCAATCCAAGTAAAAATAAACATAAAGAATCGTTCAAAGAAGATGAAATGGATGATAAGTTACTTTATGAAAATATGTATCAAGTTTTAGATGCTGATTCTTCTCAAATAGCTGCTATTGAAGATGTAAAAGCTGGTCGTAACTTAGTGGTGGAAGGACCTCCAGGAACAGGGAAATCACAAACAATTGTTAACTTAATAGCTGAATTATTAGCATCAGGGAAAAGCGTTCTTTTTGTATCAGAAAAGATGGCTGCATTAGAAGTTGTTAAAAATCGCTTAGATAATGTAGGACTTGGAAAATTTATTTTAGAATTACACAGCCACAAAACAAGAAGGAAAAAATTCTTAAAAGAACTTGAAAAAGCTTTAAATCTCCAATCTATAGATGATACCGATACAAACCAAATTTTTAGAAAGTTAGAATCTCTAAAAATACAATTAAATAGCTATGCAAACATAATTCATGATGAAATGTATGAGGTTAAACTATCTCCATTTCAATTGTATGGATTAAAAGAATCAGCAGAGGATTATTTTTTTAAAAAAAATGTTTTGATGCCTTTAGTAAAAATTAAAAGTCCAGAAAATATTACACTTCAAGATTTAGATGATATGGTTATTGAACTTGAAAATTTAGCTGAACTATATAATTCAATAGCTAAAAAAAATCCATGGAGATATTGTAATCCCAAAAGTTTACTTCCTAGTGATTTAAGAGAAATAGAATTATTGATAACTGATTCAATAACCACTTTAGATGACTTTATTCAAGAATCTGTTCATCTTTATGATACTTATGGTATAAAAATATCACAAGATTTAAAATCTTTTGAAAAATCATTAGAAGCATTAAAACTATTAGATGAGAAAAAAATTGAATTAATTGATGGAAAAATATTAACAAATACAGAATGGACTACAAATTCAAGAAAAGCCTATAATTTAATTGAAAAACTTGAAAATTATCAGTCACTTTCAAAAAACATGGAAAAATTTAATGATACTATTCTTAATGAGGATTTAGACCCTCTAATAAATGAAATTACAAAATCTGTAAATAAAAAGTTTAAATTATTTGGAGGAAATTCATATAAATCCCTTGTTAATCCTTTCTATAAAACTAAAGTTCCAAATGATAAAACTGTTTTAAGTGATTTAAAAACAATTAAAAAAATCATTCAATTAAAAAAATCTTTAGAAAAAGAAGAAGAGTTAGGTGAAGGTTTTTTTGGTGAACTTTGGCATTTAAATGCATCAAGTACTGATTTAAAAAATGTTGCTAGTTGGATGAAGGAATTTAATCATTTTGTTAAAGATGAAATCTACTCAAAAAACACGATTGAAATTCTCTCAAATGAGTTATTTGATGTTAATATCCAATATGAAATGAAAAGTTACATTGATAGTGGTAATAAATTTAGAAAGACCCTGAAGAAATTAGAATCTAAGTTAAATCCTAGAAACAAATTAATATTTAAAAAAGAAACTAATGATGTTCCCTTTGATAAATGGAAAAAACAGCTTAACACATGGAAAGGGCAACTTTCAAGTTTACATCTTTGGTCTCAATATTTAAACACAAAAAATGCTTGTTTAAAAAGCCAATCCTCATTATTTATTAAATCAATTGAAAAAAGAAATATTAAAAAAGAAGATGTTAAATTTCTCATTTATGGTAATTTTGCAGATAGTCTCTTAAATGTGATTTTCACTGAAAAAGAAGCTTTAGCTACATTTATTGGAGAATTACATGAAGATAGAATTTTAGAGTTTAAAGAATTAGATGGAAAAATCGTTGAGTTAAATAGAAAAAGAATTTTTCAAAAACTAAACCAAAACCTGCCACAAGTTTTTGGAGCTACTGAAGACCCTGAAGCTAAGGTATTAGCTGGAGAATTCACTAGAAAACGAGGACACTTACCTGTTAGAAAGTTACTTGAAAAAGCAGGAGGTCTTATTAAACAGATTAAACCTTGTTTTATGATGAGTCCATTATCCATAGCCCAATACTTAGATCCAACTAATCCTAAATTACAGTTTGATGTAGTTATATTTGATGAAGCAAGCCAAGTTAAACCTGAAGATGCTCTTGGAGCATTTATGAGGGCAAAAACCGCTGTGGTTATGGGTGACACACAACAATTACCTCCAACATCCTTTTTTGATCAAATAGCTACTGGAGATGAAGAAGAAGAAGAAGTAGCTACTGCATTAGATATGGAAAGTATACTCCATTTATGTAAGCTATCCTTTCCTGTAAGAATGCTAAAATGGCATTATAGAAGTAGGCATGAATCTTTAATAGCCGTATCTAATAAAGAGTTCTATGATGATCAGCTATTAGTTTATCCATCACCTTCACATAATTCTGATTCTTTAGGTTTAAAATTTAAATATAATCCTGATACTTATTATGATAGAGGGAAAAGTGCAGCTAACCCAGAAGAAGCGAAAAAAGTTGTTAAAGAAATATTCAAACACTTCAATAAGTATGGAGAGAGTAAAAGCTTAGGTGTTGGAACTTTTTCAGTTTCTCAAAGGAATGCTATTTTAGAAGAGCTCGAAATTGAAAGAAAACAGCATCCAGAGCTTGAACCATTATTTTCTGATAAAAAAAATGAAAGATTTTTTGTTAAAAACCTTGAAACAATTCAAGGAGATGAAAGAGATGTTATTTTAATTAGTGTAGGTTATGGATATGATAAAGAAAATAAAATCTCTCTAAATTTTGGACCACTAAATCAAGATGGTGGAGAAAGACGTCTCAATGTATTAATCACAAGAGCAAGAGAAAAGTGTGTTGTCTTTTCAAATTTTAAAAGCATGGATATGCATTTAACAGCTAATCCTCCTTTTGGAGTAAAAGCTTTGAAAGAATTTTTAGAGTATGCTGAAAATATATCCTCTGGAAATACCAAAAATCTTGAGATAGAAGAAGAACCCTTCCAAGATGCCGTGTATAATTTTTTAATTGAAAATGGGTACAATGTGGATAAACAAATAGGTTGTGCTGGTTTTAGAGTGGATTTAGCTATAATAGATGATGAAGATCCTGGCAGATATATATTAGGAATTGAATGTGATGGTAAGATGTACTCCTCATCTAAAGTAGCTAGAGATAGGGATCGTCTTAGAGAACAAGTATTAAAAGGTTTAGGTTGGAAGCTATATCATTTATGGTCTACTGATTGGTATAGAAATAGAGATTTGGCTCGTGAAAAGCTATTGAATCATATTGAAAAAATTAAATCTGAAATTTTGATTGAAAAAAGTGAAGCCTTAAAAAATCTTAATACAATTGAAGATGATGGGTTAAAAATTGTTGATCCTATAGAAGATGATGATTTAAAAATAAATCCATTAGCTAATGAAAAAATCAAAACAAACACCCCTAATGAACAATCAGCTAATGAAAAAATAGAATTCAACCATGAAGATGAAATTCCAGATTCAAATGAAACCTTAAAAAATCCTGATATAGAAGATGATGAATCAAAAATCCTTAATCCTTTAGAAAATGATGATTTAGAAATAGATTCAATAGCTAATGAACAAATAGAATTCAACCATGAAGATGACAATTTAAATTCAAATGAAACCTTAAAAAATCATGATATTGAAAAAGATGAGCTAAACATCCTTGATCCAATAGAAAATGATGATTTAGAAATAGATTCATTAGCTAATGAAAAAATAGAATTCAACCATGAAGATGAAATTCCAGGTTCAAATGAAACCTTAAAAAATCATGATTTCGAAGAAGATGAGCTAAAAATCCTTGATCCCATAGAAAATGATGATTTAGAAATAGATTCATTAGCTAATAAACAAATAGATTTTAACCATGAAGATGACAATTTAAATTCAAATGAATCTTTAAAAAATCTTGATATTGAAGATGATGAGTTAAAAATCCTTGATCCTATAGAAGATAAAGATTTGAAAATAAATCCATTAGCTAATGAAAAAATTAAAACAAATACCCCTAATGAAAAAATAGATTTCAACAATGAAAATAACACATTAGATTCAAATGAAACCTTAAAAAATCTTGATATAGAAGATGATGAATCAAAAATCCTTGATCCAATAGAAGATGATGATTTAGAAATAGATCCATTAGCTAATGAAAAAATCAAAACAAACACCCCTAATGAAGAAATAGATAATGAACAAATAGATTTCAACCATGAAGATAACACTTTAGATTCAAATCATTTCCCTGATACTATAACTACTACTACTACTATTGAAAATGAAGGATCTAGTGAAAAATTTCTTAATGAAAACTTTAAAGATACTGAACAAAATATTAATGATAAATCAGCAATTATTGATGATAATCATAAAATAAATAAAAATAATTTCAATAGCTATGAAACTCATGATTTTCAATCTACGAACAATAATGACAATAATATTGAAAATATCGAAAACGAATCCATAAATCATGACAACATTGAAAATAATGAAAATGAACCAATAAATCAAAACAATAATCTCCATAATATTGAAAATAATGATAATGACCATATAAATGATGAGGATAATTATATTCTTAATGATTTAAATCATTCAAATGAAAAACTTCAGGATAATCTCAATTTCGAAGATGATAACATTGTTGAAAAACCTAAAAACAAACATGGAATCAAATTCCGTTCTCATTTAAATGTGGATTTTGGAGATGATTCTGATAATTTTTACAATGATAATGAAGATTCCGAAAATAGTCAAACTCATGTTGAAATATCTAGTGATAATGAAGAACCCAAAAATAACCTAACACCAAACAACAATGAAGAACCCGAAAATAACCTAACACCAAACAACAATGAAGAACCCGAAAATAACCTAACACCAAACAACAATGAAGAACCCGAATATAACCTAACACCAAACGAAATACCAAACGATAATGATTATAAATTAGAAAATAATAATTTTAATGAAGAAAAGGATTATGATACTGAGTTAATAGAGGATATTGAATCAGTTGATGATTTTAAATCTGATTTAGATTCTGACAACTTAAATAGCTATGAACCATCAGCAAAACAAGAAAAAACTCAGGGAAAACCTGAAAATTTAAATAGCTATGAACCATCAGCAAAACAAGAAGAAAATTTAATAGATGATTCAGATTCAGATTCTAACCATACTCCTAATAATCCTGAATCATTTGAAGAAAAAATATACTTAGTAAATGAATCAATTTCTGAAATTAAAAGTGAAATGAAAAACATTAGTAACTCTTTAAATGAAATTGAAAATAAGAAAGCACCTAAAAATATTTTTATTATAAATAAATCAAAAAACAATGAAATAGCTACTGAAAATGATTTAAATACCTCAGATTTAGCTATTGATAATGAAACTTATAATATGATAATTAATGATAATGAATTTAATGATGATGAGCTTGAAACTATTATTCAAAATATTAATGGAAAATATCATAGTAAAAACGATTTTTTAAAGCTTGAAATTAATAATGATGACTCTGAAGAAAAACCTGAAATTAATAATAATGATTCTAAAGAAAAAAATATCGAAGATTTTATTATAGATTACAACATAGCTACAGATATTCCTATTAAAGATCCAAAAGATTTATATGACAATTCTATCAAAGATATTTCTTTGATAGTTGATGAAATCGTGTTTATTGAAGGACCAATTCATGTTAGCGAAGTTATTGTTAGAATTAGAGAAAGTTGTAATATTAAAAGAGCTGGTTCAAAAATTAAAAAGATTATTAGTCAAGCTATTTCAGCTTCAGAACATAATGGATCCATAATAAATATTGACGACTTTTTATTTCAGAATAACTTGTCTAATATTCCTATTAGAAAAAGAAAAAAACCAAACATTAATTTAATAGCTAATGAAGAAATCGAGGAAAATTTAAAGCTAATTTTGAATTTTAATGAAACAATGAATCAAAAAGAATTAGTCAAAGTAGCTGCTAAAAATTTTGGATTTAAAGCCACTTCACAAAAAACAGCTGATAAAATCAATTCTATTATTGAATATATGATAATTAATGGAGATTTATCTAACTCAGAAGGAAAAATAAGATTTTTTAAATAATAAATATCAAATCACGAATTTACTAAATATACAAAATAAATTCAAAACAAGTAGAATAAAAAAAAGTAATAAATGATTGAGAATACAGGAAATAACTTTAGTTTAAAAATAATTTTAGATTTACTTTTAAAAAAAAACATACGATTTAAGGGGGTGAATATGTATGATGAACTAAAAATTATTCCCTGTGGGGTTTGAAATAAAATTATTACAAACCTATCATTAATTATATTTTTTGAATATATAAATGTTTCCATATTTTTTTAATAAAAA
>WRMT01000145.1 GCA_009777005.1 Methanobrevibacter sp.
TTAATTAATTAAAATGATTATAATTTATATTTTTTAATAAAATTTTAATATTCTTTTTTTAATTAATTTAAATGATTATAATTTATATTTTTTAATAAAAATAATTAACAACCATCTATCTTAAAAAATAATTTAAATAAAATAGATTTTAAGAAAATTAATTAATTTTTTATAAAAAATTTAATTCAAACTTTTTTTCAAGGAATAAATGTTTTATTATTAAATTCTTCTTTTAAAAAGTTCTTCATATTATTACAAGCTATTTGAACCATTTCAGGAGAAGGACCACCAGGAACCTTTCGCATTTTAACATTTTCTAAAGGGTCAAGAGCCTGACGAATCAATTCATTATCTAATTTTAACTCTTCAAATCCAAGTTCAGTAGCTATACTATCAACAAACTCTGAATTAATATCTTCATTACCTAAATTTTCATCAATAGCAACATTAACTATTCTACCAACGATTTTATGAGCATTTCTAAATGGTATCTTTCTTTCCCTTACCATAATGTCTGCTAAATCAGTAGCTGTTGCAAAATTTGCTCCTGAAAGTTCCAAACATCTTTCTTTATTAATAGCTATTGACAATGTCATTGGTGTGACAATTTTCAAAATATCATGACTTGTTTTAATAGAATTCCAAAGATGAGGAGTTATTTCTTGTAAATCCCTATTATATGTATATGGAATAGCTTTTAAAATAGTTAAAATTGTAATTAATTCACCAGTAACAATAGTGGATTTGGCTCTAGCTACTTCAGCTACATCAGGATTCTTTTTCTGTGGCATTATTGATGATGTTGATGAAAATTCATCAGCTATTTCTATTATTCCAAATTCATAGCTACTCCAAAGTACTAATTCTTCACATATTTTTGATAAACTTGTACATAATGAAGATAAATCAAAAACAGTTTCACAGATAAAATCTCTTGATGAAACACCATCCATTGAATTTTCTAAATAGCTATCAAAACCTAATAGCTTAGTAGTTAACTCTCTATTAATTGGAAAGCTAGTAGTAGTCATAGCTGCTGAACCAAGAGGATTTAAATTAACTCTTTTTCGTGTATCACTCAGTCTTTCATAATCCCTTTTTAAAGATTGTGCATATGCCATTAAATGATGAGCTATAGTTATAGGTTGAGCATGCTGCAAATGAGTATATCCTATGGTTACAGTTTCTTTATGTTCTTCAGCTAATTCCACTAATCCTTGAATAAATTTTAAAATATCTAATTGAATATCGTCAATCTTTTCTCTTAAAACTAATCTTAAGTCAGTAGCTATTTGATCATTTCTTGATTTAGCAGTATGCATGAATCCAGCTATTTCAACACCTAATTTATCAGTTACATAATTTTCAATAGCCATATGTATATCTTCAACTGAATGGTCAAAGGTTAATACTTCAAATCCTTCTTCTTTAAGTGTGTTTAAAGTATCAAGTATTTTATCAGCTATTTCCCCATCGATAATTTTTTCTTCCTTTAACATAGAAACATGGGCAAAATTACAATTTACATCTGCATCAAAAATAAGTTTATCAGCTTCAAGTGATGAAGTAAACACAGCTGCATCATCAGTCATTTTTTTATTAAGACGTCCAGTTCTTAGATTCAAAATTACACCAAAAAAGTTCTAGGTTATATAAAATAAAAGCTCTTTAGTTTTATAAAAATTTTGTTTAATTTTGGAAAATTTTATCATAAAATAATCTAACTATATTTATAAATAAATATTATTTTGTGAAATTTTATCCATATAACATAATATATATCTTTATAATAAATTTTAAATAGATAAAATTAAATTATTTCTTTAAATTTTGTTGAAATAATTTTAAATAAGATAAAAAATATTGATTAAAGATTCAATTTACTATTAAAACTATAATAAAAAGAAGTAATAGTAAATAAAAAATACAATAATATTTTGTACATTATAATATTTAAATTTAAAAAGAATTTGAAAATAAAAAGGAGTACAATTAAACAATAGTTCTCGTTAAATAATTAAATATTAAAAGAAAAATTTTTTAATTGTTACATTAAGTTAAACAATATATAATTTCAATAGTCAAATTTCGTGATGTTCCCTAAATAAGCATACAAAACATTGCAAACGAATAAAAAAAAGAGTAAATGATATATTTTATGAAATCATATAATTTTCTATTTATTTAATAAATTAAGTTTATAATTATGAATTTAAATTATTTTTTAAATTCATAGCTATTTTAAACATTATTCTTTATTTTTAATTTCAGTATAGCCACATTTACCACAAGAGTATCTATCACCATGGTCAGCCATGAATACACCACTAGAACATCTTGGGCAAAAAGGATTTTTTCTTTTTATTTTGTCACCATCAATTTCATAAAGACTAGACTTTTTCATTATTTCATCCTCTATTCTTCTTCAGTAGATTCCTCTTCAACAGATTCTTCCTCAGCAGGCTCTTCTTCAGTAGATTCCTCTTCAACAGATTCTTCCACAACAGGTTCATCTTCAGTAGATTCCTCTTCAACAGATTCTTCCACAACAGGTTCATCTTCAGTAGATTCCTCTTCAACAGATTCTTCCTCAGCAGGCTTTTCTTCAGTAGATTCTTTTACAGCAGATTCTTCTTCAATAGAAGATTTTTCTGCTTCATCTTCTTCTGCTGAAGTCTTAGCTTCCTGATTTTTATCTATAACATGTTTAGTTTCTATATCTTTTAAACTATTTTCAGAACCATAAACTTTAGCATAACCTGCAGCTTTTGCTTCACCAAAGTGAGGTTGAATTGAATCAATAACAATCAATTCTTTTTTAGTATTTAGCATAGCTACTAATTTACTTTTAACATTTAATAATTTTGGAGTAGCTTCACCTTCATATAAACAGTTAAATTTAATTTCAGTTCTATCTAAAACTTTATTTTCTTTTTTTTCTATTATATCAATTTCCATAATATCCTCTTTTTAATAAGTAATTTGTAGCTAGTAAACCTATTAATTATGATAATTATTATGTTTATAATTTTTATTATTATTAAATTTTTTTAAATGATTTAACAAGTTCATCAGCTTTATTTTTTACAGAATCCACATCAACAAAAACTAATCCTTCATTTGGTTGTCCATACAAAACAACAGATTCATTAGGAGCCATTATTATACATGGAAGAACGGCAAGATCTTCTTCTCCATCAACAATAATTAATTGATTTTTGACATTTATCGAATTATTGAAAGCTTCTTCTATGGTTTCCCATAGATCCTTGGTAATGGTTCCTGGAGGATTTTTTGCTCTTAATATGTTATCTGTATAATTAATTTTATAATTATGATTTTTTCTTTGAATAAGATTATCAATAATACTAATATTTGGATATAAATCCTTTGCAAGAAGATTTTTTAGTGTAGCATCCCCAACAGAGATTAAAAATTTAGCAATTTCAATATCATTAATTGCATCATCAAATGAGGAATATAATTTTCCCAAAGGCTTTTTAAACTCAGATCTCAAATTCTCTTCTAACTTCAGCAATATTTAACCTCATGAAGTGGATTTAATCTTTTTAATAATTATAATATAAAAACATGAAAATGTTTTTTAATTGAAGTATTAATTAAAATATTTCTCCTATTTCTAACAATAATTATATTTAAAATATACTTTACCAATATTAAAGATATACTAAATCTAAATTAAAAAATACACTTTATCCATATTAAAGATATACTAAATCTAAATTAAAAAATCTAATATTATCTGACTCTCAATGCATATTCACCAGCTAAAGTAACTTTAAGCTCGTTAGCAATGTCAGAATTGTCAGGATCAATTATTACTAATAATCCACTCCAATTACTTGAAGTAGGACTATCACAGACGGGGCAACGTTCTTTAGTAGATGTTCTTTTGCAAGAAGTACAAGATTTCAAACTCATGATTTAACCTTCTTTTTTTCATTTTCAATCCATTCCAATCTACCTAAGCCATATTGCCTCATAGTAAGACCTATTCTTGTTTCTTTCATGGATTTGCCCTTAAAACTGACAGCTACGATTCTAGCTTTAACTTTATTCCCTTCTTCAAGAGTTTTTTTAGATTCTTTACCAAGAAGTGCTCCTCTTTTTGAATCATAATTAATATAATCATCAGTAACTTGGGATACATGAACTAATCCATCCATAGGACCCATTCTTACAAAAGCCCCAAATTCAGCTATTTCAATAACCTCTCCTTCAATAATCTCTTGTAATTCAGGTTTGAAAAACAATGCATTAAACAAGACATTATGATATGCAGCACCATCTCCCATTATCACTTTTCCTTCGCCAATTTCCTCTATGTCATTTACACTAACTAGTAAACCTAACTTTTTATCAAGTCTCCCATTATATGTTTCATTTAATGTTTCAATAGCTACTTCTTCTAAAGGATCCTCGAACCTATAAGGTGGGATTCTAACAGTACCCTCAATTTTAGATAAATAATACAAACAAATCCCTCATTGGCATTTATAAATAATAATGTATAATTAATAATTAATTAATAGTTATTTCTGCTTATACATGTCGATTGACCTAATAGCTTCTTTTTTAGCTACTTCAGCATTTTCCCAACCTAAAACTTCAACTTCTTTTCCTTCAAGATTCTTGTAAGTTTTAAAAAATTCAGCTATTTCCTCTAAAAGGTGAGGCGGTACATCTTCTATATCATTAATATTTTCATATTTAGGATCTTCAATAGGTACAGCTAATATCTTATAATCCTTATCTCCACCATCAATCATTCCCATAATACCTATTGGTTTTGATTCAATAATACAACCAGGGAATGTTGGTTGATCCATTAATACTAAAATATCCATAGGATCCCCATCATCATATAAAGTTTGTGGTATAAAACCATAATCAGCAGGGTAAGTTACTGAAGAGTATAAAACTCTATCTAATGCAAAAGATTCCATATCTTTATCGTATTCATATTTATTTCTTGATCCTTTAGGAATTTCAATTACTGCATATAATACTTCAGGAACATTTGATCCAGATTTAAGTTCAGTCCATAAATTCATTTTTCCACCGTTAAATTATTTTTATTATATTTCACAAAATAGAAATAATCAAAATTAATATTATTATAAAATTATAAAAATCCACAACAAAAATATGTTTTTAAATATAAAAATTAAGTAACTTCGAAAGTTTAGCTTATAATAAAGTCTAAATTTTAAATTATATATTTAAATTATGGTAAATCTTTGATTTTAAGGTTAGAAATCTTCCATTTTCTAAATTTTATCTAAATGATTTAATTAAGGACAATATCCAAAAACTATTTTTTAAATTTTAATTAATACTTTTACAAAAATTATTTTTAAAAAAGTAAATTTGATTAAATTTGATGAAAATGTTATACTCAACTTAGGTTTTTGGAAATTCTCTAAGATAAAAATATTGATAAATTTAAAGATTTAACTAAGATAAAAATATTGATAAGTTTAAAGATTTAACTAAGATAAAAATATTGATAAGTTTAAAGATTTAACTAAGATAAAAATATTGATAATTTAAAAGATTCCTATTAATTAAAAACATTATATTAAACGCAATTAAAACAATAATTCTATTTTAAATATCCATCAACAGAAATATACCTTTTTTGTCTTAAATAAACGACAGTAATTCCTTTTTTCTTTGCTCTTTTTTTTAGTTCAATATCATTAGTAGCTAAAACATTTGAAACACGAAGCAAACCTTCATCAACAGTTTCATTATCTTTTAAATAAATATCTTTAATTTTTATTTTTGGTGAATTAGCAACTTTAATTGCAATTTCTGCTGCAACCCTATTTTTGCCTTTTAATTTCTTCTTTAGATTTTTTAACTCATTAATAACAAACTTAGGAGTTGACAATTTATAAGAAGGTAAAGCTTTTTCAAGTTCATCAATTATATCAATATTGAATTGAAAGGGAATCATAAAAAATTTGTATCTATAATAATCTCTTTTTTAGAATTTGATTTCATTATATAACCCTTTTAATTAAAAATAGGATTTTGTTGTGTAAAAGTTAAAAGTAATCTTTAAAATTAATTAATTATACCATAACCAATTAATCTCCAACGAGCACCAACTCTACGACTTAAAGCTACTCTATCACCTTTATCAGCACATACTGGTAATTTTAAACTTACTAAAACATTTCCTTTAACTTTAGTTACAACACCTATAGTAGTGGTTGTTCCACAATTTATCATTAAAGGTTCTTTAAGTTTAATAGGAGCAACATCTCTTTCCTCTTTAGTACCAACAACACGATCTAATAGATGAGTTTCCATTTCAAAGCTATGTAAAATATTTGGTAAAGTTTCTGGCTCTCCAGCTAGTGATCCTGATAATGAATCTGCTTTTGTAAGTGAAGGGTCAAGTTTAGTAGCTATACCCACAAGACCACCAGGACCAACCTCTTCAACCTCTTTTCCACCTGCATTAAGTCCAATGATTTGTGATTTTAAGCTAATCCAAGCATCTTTACCCTCTTTTTTATTTTCAACACCTGGTTTAATCTCAATATTTTCTCCAATTTTTAAGGTTCCTTGAACTAATGTTCCACCAATTACTCCTCCTTTAATATCATCAGGATGAGAACCTGGTTTATTGATATCAAAAGATCTAGCAACATACATTTTTGGAGGTTTATCAGAATCTCTATTAGGGGTTTTGATTCTTTTATCAATTGCATCAATTAAAATATCAATATTAGCTCCTTGTTGTGCTGAAACTGGTATTATAGGTGCATCTTCTGCACAAGTACCTTTTACAAATTCTTTAATTTCATTATAATTTTCAATAGCTCTTTCTTTAGAAACAATATCGATTTTGTTTTGAACTACAATAACATCAGTCACACCAATAACATCCAAAGCCATTAAATGTTCTTTAGTCTGAGGTTGAGGACAATATTCGTTAGCAGCTATTACTAAAACCGCACCATCCATTATTGCAGCACCAGATAACATAGTAGCCATCAATGTTTCATGACCAGGAGCATCAACAAATGATACTTTTCGCAGTAGCTCAGTATCTTTTCCACAATGTTCACAAGTTAATGCTGTAGTATAACATAAAGGCTCACCACATTCATCACATTTTCTAAATTCAATATCAGCATACCCTAAACGGATAGATATGCCTCTTTTAGTTTCTTCGCTGTGAGTATCTGTCCAAACACCAGATAATGCTTTGGTGAGAGTTGTTTTACCATGATCGACATGACCCACTAGCCCTATGTTAACATCAGACTGTACTTTCACAAATTACACCTAATTTTTTGATTATTCATGAAATATTATAATTTTTTTATTGTAATCCCATCATATTATATATTTAAATTTTGATAATAAATAAAAATTTTCATATCTTCTAAAAATTTTGATAATAACATTTTATATAAATAATTATAAATTAATATTTAAAACTCATTAAATAAAAAGTTAT
>WRMT01000146.1 GCA_009777005.1 Methanobrevibacter sp.
ATTTTAAGAGGTGAAATATTTCATGACGTCTTTTTTAAACAAAAAATTTAGTCTGATCTTAGTAATACTCGCAACTTTACTCATAGCCATATCAATAACAAGTGTAAGTGCTTCTACTGTAACTCTTGAATATAATGATGGTAACATTTCTAAGGATTATAACCTTTCTGACAATGTTGATGTAATTATTAATGGTACTGTTACAGGCGATGCTCCAGCAACTGGAACTGATTTACCTGTTAATGGTACTGTATTTTTAATGGTTCAAAATGCAACTAGTAATTGGGTAATTATAGACCAAATAAATATAACTGGTGTTGAATCTTCTGTGAATGTACCTTACAACTTTACTTTTAATTTAAATCAGTTAAAAATACTGGGTGCGAACAATCTAACAGTAGAATTTGTTTCTGATGATATTCCAGAACAAAGTAATGGTACTTCTACTCAGATAGATGCAATTCTTATGGGTAATATAACTATTGTTTGGGAATCTGAACCTGTGAATCTTGTAGTAGGTCAAGAAGGAAACATAACTGGAATTGTTTATGGTCAAAATCCTGATAACATTGAAGATGTGATTCCTTTACAGGGTATTACACTCGAAATTACATTACCTGATGGAACTACATTTACCGCTACTACTGTTTCTTGGGGTGGATTTATATTAGCTCCTATTAATGCAATTCCAAATCTTAAGTTCAATATAGCTGCATCTTTCAGTGGAGCTAATAATAGTAATACAACTCTTGATGGATTGTATAGAGCAGATAATGATACTCATGTTTTCAACGCTGGAGTAGGTAAAATTAATCCTGTTGTATGGTGGGATAGTCCAAATGGTTATTTGGTAGGTAATAATTCTACTATCTTCTGGAATATTACTGGCGAAGGTGCTGGAGATCTTACTGGTACAAATATACTTGCTTGGTTAGTACTCTTTGATTATGATAAACCTAATGTAGAGTTACGAAGAGCTGTAGTTGATTTAGCAAGTAATATAACTGTTGGTAATATGACTGCATGTGGTCATTTCAACCTTTCTGCATTTATCCTTCCTCATGAAAGATTATATGCTAGACTAGTTATAGATGGAAGAGACCTCAATACTCCTAATTTCGAACGAATTTACGAATCATCTAATGGTGATGCTGAAACCTTTGTATATACTGAAAATGCAAAACCTGTTAAAGTAACACTTTTAAATTTCGTAAATACTACTGTAGGTCATGAAGAAACATTCTTAATCAATGTAACTTCACGTTTAGATGGTAGTCCTATTGAATCTGGACAACTTAACATTACTTGGGATGGTAAATATAGCTTTATTGTTCCTGTATTAAATGGTACTGCAACTTTCACTCATACTTTCTCCTTAGCTGGTGAAAATAGATTTGTTGAAGTTCGCTACTTAGCTAACCCAGGATTACAGTTAGGTGCATCTGCTAAAGCATCTGCTAATCTTGCTGTATTTAAAGGTACTCCAACTTTAACTGTTACTCAATTGCCTGATCCATCTTCTGCATTTGTTGGTGCTCCAGTGACTATTGAAGTAATGTTCAATTTGTTTGCTGCTGGTGCTACTAATGCTCCTAGGAATATCACTTTGAAATTCGTAGAAGCAGGTAATGTAGTACATAGTGTTGTTGTAGATATTATTCCAAATCCTGCTAAAGTTGTTAATGATATAGAAATTCATGATAATATAGCTTTTGCTAGATTTGAATATACTTACAAAGAAATCCATGCTTTATTGACTCTTCTTGCTGAGCTCAATGATGGTGTTAACTACAACAATGTAACTGGTTCAACAACTGTAACAGTTGTATAGAGTTATTAGTTAAACAATAAAAAAATATATTTTTTTATATGAATTATTTTTTTTAGAGTATGAAAAAAATAATTAAAAAATAGAAAATAATGGATTCATAGGTAGAAAAAATAATTATTATTATATAATAATAACCTTTTTCTACCTCCATAATTTTTTTTCTATTAATTTATTTTCATCTTACTTATGAAAAAAATAATATTTTTTATTTTTTTTTTTTTAAAATATTTATATAAAAATTCTTTTTCTAAATTAATATGCTTTTTTTTAAAATATTTATCTTTAAAATAGCTAAATTCTTTTTCTAAATTAATATTACTTATTTTTAATAACAAGCTATTTTTTTACACTTTTAATGAATTAATTCACATGCTATTATAATATTAAAATTCCTATCACAATATTTAAATATCTTATCAATAAAACGATTAGTAAGATTAATAATTAACTGAACTTGATGTGATAAAATATATATGCAAATTGCCAACTTTCCAATCCAAATAATACTTCCTATAATCTCCTTGATTGGAATAATTAGCTACATTGGCTATTCACTATCCTCCAAAAAACCTAATTTAAATAGTGGTTTAAATAATAGGCAGATATGGGGAATTATTGCGGCATCTTCTTTTTTTATTGGAGTAAGTTATTTAATATACTTTTTCAGTTTTAATAGCTTCATCACATTATTATATGTCTTTTTAACGATAGTACAAGTTATTGTCATTGTATTTTGGTTTTATGATCCTTTATTCTATATCCTTTCAGAAATTATAATGAAGAATCCTTTTAAATCTAAAGTAAACAATGATATAGCTAATAAAAAGTATAATTTTGCAATTATTGTTTGTGCCTATAATGAAGAACAAGTTGTTGGAAATCTATTAGAATCAATAAGTAACTTAGATTATGATAAAAAATATTATGACACTTATGTAGTTTGTGATAACTGTACTGATGGAACTGAGAATGTAGTGGAGTCTTTTGATGCTATTAAAATGGTGCGTCATGATGAAATAAAAAGAGGAAAAGGGTTTGCTGTAGAGTGGTTTTTTAAATCTTTAAAACATGACTTAGCTAAGGGAAGCTATTATGATGCTTATGTAATCTTAGATGCAGATAATCTGATTAATAAAGAATTTTTAACAAATATGAATATTCAACTAAACAATGGTAAAGAAGTGATTCAAGCATACTTAGGTTGTAAAAATCCGGATAACACTTGGATTTCTCGTTCATATTCTCTTTCATACTGGATAACTAATGAAATATTCCAAAGAGCACATAGTCCTTTAAACTTAAGTTCACAGCTTGGAGGAACTGGTATGGTGTTTAAAAGATCTATAATGGAAGAAATAGGTATTACAGGTGGATCTTTAACAGAAGATGTTTTATTCACAACTGAATATGTTCTTATGAAAAATAGATCAGTTTACTGGGAGAATGGAGCAGAGATACTTGATGAAAAACCATTGGAATTAGGAAATTCAATAAGACAAAGAACAAGGTGGATGCAAGGTCATACTAATACCTGTATGAAATACTTTATTCCTCTTTTATGGAATTCTTTTAAAAATAAAAGTTTCCGTCAATTTGATGCTGCTTTCTATTTAATAAAGCCAATATTAAACTTGTTCCTATTATTTGGCTATATAATTTTAATAGCTACTGATATTTTACTGCCTATTGTTATTATCCCATTTCCAGTATTCGCATCAATGGAATTTTTAGTGGCATTAGTATTATTTTACATGATATTATATTCGGCTATATTGTATAGGGTTGGAAAATATAGATATATTCTATGGACTCCTCTTTTACTAATTTATTCTTTGACATATTATATTTCAATCTTTAATGGAATTATTAAAAGAAATGAGAAATATTGGGTTAAAACAGAACATACCTGTGCAGTAGATAAGTGAAAATCTTTTTTTCCATTTTTCACGTATAGATAAAAATAGTTATATCTAAATTAAAAAATTGAACAGATTAAAAGGAATAATATGAAGATAAAGAGAGGATTATAATCTAATTTAATTATAGGTCTATAAAAAAGGTTTAAATATTCATATTAAATCAACTATCATACACCTTCAATTTTTCTCAAAAATCTAGGACCTAAAAGTTTATGTATTTGTATTAAGATAATACTATTTTATCCAAGTGTTAACTCATATGGATTTCACAGCTTTGGGAAATTAATTTTTTTGAAAAGTAGGTTCTCATTTTATATGGGAATTTGCTTATTATTTCCCTATATTCATCTTTTTTTTAATTTTTTGATATGCTCTTTATAAATAAATAATAGGCGGATAAAGATTATGTCTACTCCAATAGCTCCTACACCAATTATATATGGTGAGGATGCAGATGAATTTGTGGAAAAAATGTTTAAACCTTTCTCTAAGGAAAAAAAAGCTCATTTTAAAAAAGTCTTGGAAATGTTTGATGATGAGGATATAGCTATTTAATCATATAAATCCATATATAATGACATAGTCATGGTTTTTGCTTTTGGGTTGTTATTTTGCTTTAATCTATTGAATTTTTTTAAATTTTCTTTTAATTTCTCATTACTCAAAGTATTTTCATAGAAATTTTTTATATAAAAATCATGAGCAGATATATAAGCATTGACAGTTATAAATCTGAAACTTATTTTTTTGACATATGAATACTACACTTTAATATCCAATTAAGTAGATAGGTTCCTATTCCTTTTTTTTTTTATAATTGCGATCTACTCCTAGTCTACCTATTTTTATTGCAAGAAATTCATTATAATTAATATTTTTTCTCTTAAATTTTTTTTATATTGACTTTTCAAGCTTTTTAATCATATTTTATCGGCAGATAAGGTGAAAAATCCTATTATGTCTGCATAATAAATAGCTAAGTATGTACTGCCTAGCATCCACTCTTTTTGTTTTATTGTGTCTTTTTTTAAAAATTCATTCAAATCTTCATGTCCACAACTGAATGAAGTTAAATCTTTTGACCCATCATGTAACTCAATTTTGATTTTTTTGTAGCTAATAGAGGTCATAGTGTATTAATATTCTATTATCTTTAATCATATATTAAAAATTTAGAAAAAAAACTATTACTAATAGACTATATGAAAAAATATTATTTATCCATTAATAACAAGGAAAAATAATATTAAATTTTAATTTAAAATTAAAATAAAGATATTAAATTGTTATAACCTGAAAATATTCATATGGGTTTGAAAAATTAAACTAAAAATTTATCCGATAATCATTAAATTTAAATAATACTTATTTAAAAATTATTATTAATAATATTTTTATTAAAATAAGTATGATTCCTATGATTATTTTATTACTACCAATATTTATAACTGTATCTGTAACAATAATAGCTGCTTACTTTGACTTAAAAAAAGGAATTATTCCTAACAAATTAACTTTATTCCTTTTTGTCTTTGGAATAGCTATAAATTCTTTATTTTCAATTTTTTTCCATGATAGTAGCTATGTTTTAAACTCTATTATTATATCAATTATCACATTCTTGCTATGTTATATTTTATGGAAAATTAAGTTATGGGCAGGTGGTGATGTAAAGTTGCTTACAGCTATTACAGCAGCTATATATCAAGCACCAAATATCCTCAATTTTCAATTTTTAGATTTACAATTTCCACTTATAGCTATTTATCCATTTCCATTAACCTTGATTTTTAATAGTATCTTAATTTCCTTTCCCTTTTTAATAATTTTTTTAGTTTTCAATAGCTATATACACCATTTTAAAACTAAAAAGTCTAAATACAGTAAAATTTTGAATTTAAACGTTTTAAAAAGCAAAATTCTGGTTAATAAGTTAAATCACGATAAATTATTGGATTATTTCAGTTTGAAAAACAAAAATAAGAATTATATGTATAAATATATGGATTTAATGGATAGAGATAATATAAAAACTAGATTTAAGAATTATAAAAATGTTATCTTAAAGAAAATTATGTTTTCACTATTTTTTTCAGTTGTATTTCTAGTATTTACAGGGATTTATTCAAATATCTATTATTCATTATATTTTTTATCATTTAGTATATTATTTTCATTAATCTCATCATTTTTATTTAAATTGATAAAAAATTTTAAAAATTTTATTAAAATAGCTTCTAATAAGGAAATAGCTATTTTTAATTTAAATGAAGGAATGATTATTGGTAATTTGAATATTATTATTGATAAAAATTATAATAAAAGTTTTAATAAGCTTATCCATGGTTTAGATAATAATAAATCCAATATAAATATTAAAAAAATAAACTATGAAAAGTCAAATGAAAAACAATTAAAATACACTTTAAGTTCATCAACAGCAGCTGGATTAACTCTCTATGATATTTCATTTATTAAAAAATTGTTTAATAATGATTTCATTCATGAAACAGTTCCAATCAAAATTGGGATTCCATTTGCTCCTTCAATAGCTATTGCTTTTCTAATAACTATTTTTATTGGAGATCTTTGCCTTCTACTTCTTAAACTTTTGAATAATATTTTAAATCATTTACAAATTATTTAAATTAAGTTATTAGTGTGATACCATGAATCAATTCTTAATTATCAGCTTAATCGAAAATAGTTTTTTTAAAAATTTTAAAATTTTATTTTATTTAAGTTCTTTGAATAATAACTTTTTTAAAGATCTTTTATCTTTGTGTTCTCTGAAAAATAGCTTTTTTAAAGATTTTAAAGGACAATTATCCTTAGAATTTTTATTAATATCATTTTTAGCTATTTTAATTTTGGTTTCAATTACATTACCAATAGCTAATTTAGGAATTGATTATGGTTTTGATAGCTCAAGTTCATTGGAAATAAAATCAGAATTATCAAAAATAGCTAATGGAATTGATTCTGTTTATTCTAATGGTGCAGGATCTAAAAGAACATTAGCTATTGAAGTTCCAAAAGATGTTACCGTAAGATTTTCTAAAAATCCAAATTCTAATGAAGGATTAGCTACTGTTTCTCATGTTTTAAGTGATGGATCAATGAAAAAAATTGAACTTAGCTACAAATATCCTAATTTAAATTTTGATTTACATTTAATTAAAGGTTACAATAGTGTAATTGTTGAATGGCCATTAAATAGTACTGAAATCATTATTTATAAGCATATTTGATTTATCTTAAAAAATTTTTAAGAAGTGAATTTTTATTAACTTTTTCTTAAAAATATTTAAATTTCCATAATCTTATTGGATGTTATTGAATTTATTTGAGAATTGGTTTTTTTAATTTTAAGAACCTATTGTCTTAAAATATTTCTTTGAATAGCTATTTGCAAGTTTGACATTAAATATTTTTTTTTTTTTTGGATGATGTAAAATGAAAATGATAATAATTATATATTACTTTTTTCTAAATTAATAATAAATATATGAAAATGGTTTGATGATTAAAAATTTGAAAATATTATTCTCATTTGATGCTTTGTTTCTCTTTTTGGTATTGAATTTTTTTTAGTTTGATTATTGATAAAATTTATATTTGATGAAGTTGTAAAATAATGGTGATTAGAGTTGGTATTTGAAAAAGATGGGAAAAAATTAAATCTTCTTAATGAGTATCTATTTCCAAAAATATTTGGTGAAAAT
>WRMT01000147.1 GCA_009777005.1 Methanobrevibacter sp.
AAAAAAAAAAATGATAATTAAAAAATAAAATAAAATTTTATTCTAAATAAGGTCCCTCTCCAGACATATCATTGGCTTTTTGAAACCATTCAAAATCTTCATCTGACAAGAAATAATAATCTTCTCTTTTTAATTTCTTTTTTCCCATAAATACCCCTATTTCATTATTAATTTTTATAATATATAGTATTCGACAAAACTTTTGAAAATGTCAATCTTGATTAATTTATCAATTTTATTTAATAAAATATGATTTAAATGGTTTTAAATAAGTTTAAAATTATCATCATTTTTAAATCAAATGTCGAGTACTATATCATTGATTTTATTAATTAAAAGAATTATAATTCATATTTTCGTTATAATGAAAATATTCTTATTTATTTTAAAAATTAAAATAAGTAACATTTGATTTATTTAAAATAAATTAATATTTTAATAAATCATTAATTAAACTATTTTCTTCCAAGACTACAATGAAAACTATAAACTATACATTTATTATAAAATAAATAATTTAAAGTAAAATATTTATAATCATGAATATTTAACTTATTTTTAAATGTAATATTATAAAATCATATAAACCCATTTAAAGAAGAATAATCATGAATTTTGAATTTTAAATAAAAAAATACTTTGCTTTTCTAATTTAAAAATAATTTTTTTAAAATAAATTAAAACTTCTTACTTCAATTTAAAAATAAATATAAAGTTAATAAAAACTTCTTACTTCAATTTAAAAATAAATTTAAAGTAATAAAAACTTCACACTTTAATTAAAAAAATATTTTAAAAAAAAATTCTTATCTTAAAGAAAATTCTTAATTTTTTAACTTAAAAAGCTATATTTTTCAAGTAAATAAAGTTTTATGATAATTATTAATTAAAAAAAAGTTTTGTCAATGGCTATGATAAAAAATTGACATCAATAATACATAAATAGGATAAAATTGATATTTATAAAGCTAAGGAAATCTTAGCTACTTTTTTTAGCAATTAAACTAATATTAATAGAATAAAAATGATTTTTCAATATTTATCTCAATGAAGTGATGAATTAATTTATTTCAACTGTTTTCGGACTTCTACCCATTTCTAAAATAAATTTGTTAACTCTTTCAATCATATCACTATAGCTTTTGCGAGATATTCTTCTATTGTTTACATGAGCATATTCTGGCATTACACCATTTTCATTCTTGAAATCTATTATACTATCAACCATTTCTCTATATTCTTTTAATGTTAAATAATTCATAAAAATCACTAGGATATTTAAAATATTCATGGACTTTAATAATATGGTATTAAGTAATATATTCTACTATATAAATAATTCTATTATTTTTTTTCGTTTCTTTTCAATGAAAGCTTAAAAAATTAAAAATTAATTTAAAATACATAATTATCATATTAACAACTAGCTATTAATTTTCCTAAAATATTTTGTTTTTTTATAAATAAACCAGACATTTTTATGAAAAAAGTTTGGTTATATCTATAGCTACATAATATTCTATTATATTATATTTTAACCTAAATTAAATTTTTAATTTTAAAAAAAATAAAAATATTCATGATCGTGTTAATATCCTATTCAATTCACTTATATTGAAATTTGTTGAAAAACCCCCATCATCCCAGTGTTTCAAGCATCCAACATAATCTAAAATGACACATTGAGCTGGAATTCCAGAAGAACTAATTTTCCATCCTCCTTCAATTAAATTATTTATACAAGCAACCCCTACAATAGCTAATTTTTCTTCATCTTCTTTAGTGATATTGGATAATATAGAGGATGTATGAGCAGAGATATAAACATTAATATTATAAGAGCTATGTTTTTCTTTAACTAATTTATTTATCTTTCCTATATTACATTCTTCATTACAATATATACATTTTAAACCTAAATGGTCTTGACTAGCTTTACATTGATGATTTAAGTTGTTAACATGATTAGGAGAGTTATTTATATTTTCATTATTATTTATATTTCTATAAGATTTTTCATCATGATTATATTTAGTTTCATTAGCTATTTTAAGATTAAATTTATTTTCAAGAGATTCATCATGATTATATTTAGTTTCATTAGCTATTTTAAGATTAAATTTATTTTCAAGAGATTTATTAAAATTATTTTGGAGTTGCATACAATTTGGAAGAATAATAATTATTTTATCTCTTTTTAGAAATTTATATCTAAAAACACGATTCATAATTTCTGCACCGAACATATTAAGATAATATTCTAAACTGTTTCTAGCACATAAAACTATATCTTCATTATTTCTATGATTTTCCAGCTGATTTTCTCTAAAATTATCCACATTAGGAATATAGCCATATAATTCATCATTAGCTATTTTTTCAAAGGAATTAGTAAAAGATAAAATATTTTTAAAATAAGTAGCTAATTTCGCATGGTTTTTTTGAAAAAATTCCTTCCAAATTAGCAAATGCTTTAGTGATTCTTCATAATCTCCAGTAGCTTTTAAATAATTTAACAAAAGAATATAATTCTTAATATTAAAATTATTTCGATTCTTATTATCATTTAATATTAAATATTCATTGTTATAATTATTATCATTACCATAATCCTTGTTGATACATTTTTTCACATCTTCATTTAAAAGATGTTTTGTAGCTAATGGTCCTCTTATTTTATCAATTTTTTCTTTTAAATCTAAATTTTCATTATCTTCTAAAATTATTTTATCTTTTTTATTTCGTATATCAACTAATTTAGCTAATATATTCTGATAATATGGATCAAGATTTATAGCTACATTAATATAATTCTTCCACATTACTCCAATAAATAATAGCTCAAAAACATGTTCCTCATAGTTATATTTTTTTGTAAAATCTTCATTTATATATAAATTTTCAGGGGGATTTTCACAAAGAAACTTTTGAAAATCATTAATCACGTGGGTAATAGTTATTTTAGATTCATTTAAGATATCAGAAGTAAATTTTCTTATCTTTGGATAATAATCGTCTTGATTTTTTTGATTTAAATTATAAGTTATTGTTTTCATTATTCCCTCTTTTTACATCCTTTTTATTAATAGATATTGGTCCTATAATTGTTTTATTGATTTTTCGTTGATAGCTACTAAATTTTATTGACTTATTTATAGCTAATTCTTCAATGGGTTTTATTGACTCTGGATTTATAGCTACTGCAGTTAAAATAAAATTATAATGGTTTTCAATATCATCAAATATTCCATTTATATCTATTTCTTGAGGATTTTCAGGATATTTCAATATAATAGCTTCAAACATCTTATACATACCATAGTTATAATAATTTTCAGCTAATTTTCTAGGATTAACTTCTTTAATTATTTTTTTATCAATGAAACTTTGGAACAAAGATGTCCAAAATATGAGGGGTTTGTTTATTATTTCCTCTAAAAAAAATTCACGAATCTTTTTATTGTGATAAAGTTCAATAAATATTAACCTTAAAATTTTGGTCATTTCCAATTGACCATACTGTTTTTTCACAGCTTCTGAACCAAAATGATAAATGATTTGAGGACTTTGATTTAAAAGCTCTTCCATCTGCTCATTAGATATTTCAACTTTATTCATAGTATTTATAAAGTATTCAAAAATATTATCTAATATATCTTCCTTTTTTGAATAATGATAGTATATAGAACTTTCTTTAATTCCTACATTTTTAGCTATTTCTCTTATAGATACTTCATTGTATCCTTTTTGTGAAAACAAGTCAATAGCTACATTGAAGATTTTTTCCTTAGTTTTAATTTCACTCATAAAATTACCTAACAAACATTAGTTAGATAAATTATAAAGTTCCTAACATATAAACCTAACAGTTGTTAGACAAAAAAATAATTGAAAAAGGATTTATATGGGCAAAATATAGATAATAAAAAAATAAATATTAAAAAATCAAAAAGTGAAAAAAGAAAAATTTAAAAAAAATAAAAATAAACATTTTTACAAAAAAAATATGGAATATAATTTATTTTAAATAATATTACTTTCAATTATAATTAAATCGAAGCTATTATTATAATTATAACGGTACAAACATTCTTTTAGCTGCACCACAAGATGGGCAACGGAAACTTTCTGGAACGTCATCCCATTTTGTTCCAGGTTCGACATTAGCTCTAGATTCTCCTTTTTCAGGATCATATATGTATCCACAAACTTTACATTTCATTTTTCCATTCATAATTTCAGCTCCTAAAGATTATATTAAATCTATATTAAATATTCATTAATTAAACTTATAAATTAATATTTTAAATTTATAATAACTATTTCATAAATTTACTTAAAAAAATTATTTTAAATCTATATTAAATATTAATTAATTAAATATATAAATAAATATTTTAAATTTATAATAAATATTTCATAAATTTAACTTATAAATAAATATTTTTACTCTAAAATAAATTTAATTAATATATCTTATCATTATTTATAATATTTAATATAAATTTCATGAAAATTTATAACTTTATTATTTGATTAATATAACTGGGATATCAAAAGTTTTAATTATTCTATCCGCTACACTACCAAAAACGAATTTTTCTAATTTATTTCTTCCATGGGGACTAATAACAACTGAATCAACATTAGCTTTTTTAGCTATTGTTTTCATATCACGAAGAGGGTCTCCTGTAATCAGTTGTTCTACAACCTCAACTCCTGCTTTTTTTCCTTTTTCAGAAATTTTTCCAAGAATTTCATTGCCTTCATCTTCTAAAACCTCATAGGGATAAATCATCTTATCATCAATAACAAAAACAGCTGTAATTTTTGAATTAAAGTTTTTAGCTATTTCAATAGCTGCATCTTCTGCTTTTTCTGAATCTTGGGAACCATCAGAAGGAACCATTATATTTTTAAACATATTAATCACAATAAATACTTTAATATAATATATAATTACATTATTAATAAAATATTATAATAAATAATGAAACTATAATAAAAATTATAATTATAATAATAATTTTTATAATAATAATTATAATAGTAATTTAAATAATAATTATTATAGTTTTAATAATAATTGTTTTAGTAATTATAATTACTAGTAAATGTTTTAACTATTAATTAAATAATCAGCTTTACAAAAACTTACAAAATCATTAGCTATTTTTAGAGGATCACCATCATCAATAATTTTCCCATTATCCATGAAAATAGCTCTTTTACTTAACTCTTTAATAAATTCAACATTATGAGAAACCATGATTATAGTTGTTTTAAACTCTTTATTGATCTTTTTGATAGAATTTGAAATTAATCTTAAAGTTATAGGATCTAAATCACCAAAGGGTTCATCTAAAAGTAAAATTTCAGGTTTAGAAACTAATGCTAATGACAACATAGCTCTTACTTTTTGACCACCAGATAATTCATGGGATTTTCTATTTAATATATCTAAGGATAAATCCAAAGCATTAAATAATGGCTTAATTTCTTCTTTTACAGCTTTTTCAGGGAATTTAGGAAATAGCTCATCTAAAATATCTGGAAGAAGACCAATTTTTTCAAGTCTTGCTTTAGCTTCTACTTCAGGTAAATCAGTAAGTTGATATAAGGCATCTAATAGCTCATCACCTAACTCCAATTCTTTAGCTTTCTTTTTTGCATCATCAACAACAAATTGGTTTTTAAATCCTAATTTTGTAGCTAATTGATCCCTAATAGTAGCATGATGAGAAAGAGCAAATTCTTGATGCATTATACCTATTTTTCTACGAACATCCATTCTATTTATACTTGGTTTATTAATATCAACCCATATACCTTCAGTATTTAAATCTTCCTTATCATTACCCTTATCCTCATCATCATTGTTAGCATTGACTGAATCTTTATCTAATTTAAATAAAATTTCTCCTTTATCTGGGTATTCTAATCCACCAATCATACGAAGAAGAATAGTTTTACCAGCACCACTTGGTCCAAGTAAAGTTAAAATATCTCTCTTTTTAACTTCAAAGTTAATGTCTTCAATTTCTAAAACATTACCTCCTTTTAAAAGATAAAATCTTTTTTCCAAATCTTTAGCTTTTACAACAGTTTCTGAGCTAACTGTAGGATTAATAGCTATTTCATCTTCTAAATTACTTAAAAAGTTATTTGTAACAGATTCAACAGTTCCTTCTTCTTTAATTTCTCCATTTTCTAGTAAAATTAAACGATCAGCTAAGAATCTATGAACTTCAGGTAAATGAGAAACTAAAATAACTGTAACACCTAATTCTTTATTAATTCTTTTAATCGAATCTAAAATATCTTGTTTGGTTTTAGGACAAGCCATTGTAGCTGGTTCATCAAGAAGTAATACTTTTGGTTTTTTAGCTAATTGTCGAGCCATGATAAGTCTTTGTTTTTCTCCACCACTGAGAACTGGGGCAAAATGATTTATCTTATCTTCAAGACCAACTACTTTCAAAATAGATTCAGCTTCTTCTTTAAACTCATCATAAGCATACTCAAAGTCGGTCATGGCTTCATCACCATATTTTTTCCCATATAATTTCCTTACAACATTATTAAGAGTAGTTTCTGCCCATAGTCCAAATGATCTCTGGAGATGTATAGCTGTAGCTTTTTTTAATTTAGTAAAATAATAGCTACTAGAATCACTAGCTACTTCAATTTCATCCATAGTGATTTTTCCACTATCAAACTCTTCTACACCTCGAAGTATTCTAAGTAGGGAAGTTTTACCAGAGCCACTAACCCCAATAATACCTAAAATTTCCCCAGAATTAACATCTAAATTAAGATTTTTTAAAGCTGGAACTTCCTCGCCATTGTCTAATTTGTAAGTTTTAGTAAGATTTTCAATTTTTATCATTAGTATCACTTGAATAGTATTCTTAGCTATTTAATAACTTATCCAAAAACAAGTTTTTTTCATGACTTGATTAATTATAATTTAGTTATAAGTTTTGATTTTAATTTATTTATAAATAAAAATTTTATTATTCTGATAAATTATTTATATTATTTATAATCTTTATAACTTGTATTTTTTGTATTTTTTCAATTTAAAGTTCAAAATTATAAATCTAATAAATAATTCAGTTATAGTTAAATTTTTAAGTTTAAAAATAATTTTATTGAATATTATACAATTTGAATAATTTTTATAAAATTTAAAAAGTTAAGTTTATAAATAATTTTATTGAATATTATACAATTTGAATAAATTTTATCAAATTTAATTTTTTTATATAATTTAAAAAGATAAATGTAAAAAATCATATTTGGTTCTTGAATTAATGCTTGTCATGAAACTGGAATTCATATACATGGTTTGATTTGAATATATTAGCTATTTTAAATATTATAATTATATTATCAATTTTAATTTATAGTATTTGAAATAAAGTTTTTAAGTAATGATTTTTTTTAAAAATTTTAATATTATATT
>WRMT01000148.1 GCA_009777005.1 Methanobrevibacter sp.
CTAACCATTACATACTCAACAAATCATTAAAGTAAACTCTATCATTTTAAATTATAACAGAATAAAACCGTTTTTTCAAAGCCAAAAACACAACCTTTTCAAAAATCCCCAGTAGGTTTACATAGTCAATTTTTCTTATTTTTCTTATCATGTACAAAAATTTCTGTAACCTCACAGCTTTCATAATAACCAATATTTCCTCTACCAGTTAATACTTCAAAATCGTTATTTACTCTAAAATTATCTTTTTCAATCATACAAACCACAAAAAACACAATAATCAGAGAATATTAAGAAATATCTTCTATTATCTATTGTCATATATTTACTAAAATAAATATTATTTAATAATAGCTATATCTCCTATATTATCAAATTCAACAGGATTTCCATCCTTATCACTAGTTTCTGTAGTAATAAGAACAACCTCTGATTTACTAAATAAAAAATACAAAAAGTAAGTTATATAAACTCCACAAACAACATAAATCATCCATGAAGTGTAGCTAATCACAAATAAAATAAGTAAAATAAAGATTAAATGCACAAAATAGCTACCAAAATTTCTTTTTTTAGCTATTAAATGAGTTTCATCCTCTGATATTACTTTAAACCCCTTATCTAAAAAAGGCATAGCTATTTTCTCAATATCTTTAGAATCCTCTGCTTTTAAAATATATGTTTTTGTCATTGTTTCACATTAATTAGAATTTTCATCAAAGCTATCTTCAACAATAGCTATTTCTTCTTCAGTTAATCCATATAATTCATAAAACATTTTATCTATCTTTTTATCAATAGCTACAATCTGTTTTTCTAATAATTTATTCTCATGAGGAGTTTTAGCATTATCTAAATCATGATATAAAAGAAGGAGTCTATCAACATTTTTAATTAAAGAGGAGTGATTTTTATGAATTTTTGTGAAAAGTGGAATTCTATTAGTCACTGGATTATCGAATTGCATTGTTCTAATAGCTTTAGCAAAAATAAACCTATAGCAATACCAATTTATCAATTTTGAATTAAACAAAGCCCAAAATATTTTGCAGTTGTATTCTTTTTTGAAAGTTATTTGATTTATAGTATCAACAATTGTATAATTCCTGTTTTCAGGATAGCAAGCAATAATTTTTATATGATCTGTTGGTTTAGTAAGGTGTGCAATTATTCTTTGAACTAAAATAGAATTTTCATTAATAACTACTTTTTTATCTTTTTTTATTAAGTCCCAGTTAATCTTTCCTTTTATTCCAACAATACCTTTACGTTGAATCTCTGCACCACCAAGAACTAATGTATCTCCTTCATCAGAAATATTTTTTTGAAAAATACCTCCTCTAGAATTGTGTGCAATGTCTTTTACAAAAAAGTTGGACTTCCTCATTTTAAGGGCAATATCTAATTCACTATTAGAAACATCATTAAGAAACATTTCAAAAATCTCGAAGCTATCTTTTGATATATTTTCTTTGATATGTACTTCTTCCTCCCTTAATATTCCAGAAATGTAATGCTCTTTTTTAACATTTTTCTGGAAAAATAACATTATTTGTTCTAATTTAACTTTTTTCCAAACCTTTTTACAATCAATAATTTCAGAGAGATTATCTAAAACATATTCTCTAATATGTTTATAATTTGATGCAAAAGTAAATGATTTTGGAATTATAAAGCCAAAACTACCTTTATCTTTTAATAGTAAATAATGTGCTAACTTAGTAAATGCAATAGCTGTTTCTGAACTCTTAAAATATTTCTTTTTTAAATAATCTTGCTCATTTTTAGATAGTTTGGCACCATAAGGAGGATTTCCTATAACTACATCAAACCCTCCATCCTCAAAAATAGCTGGAAATTCTTCTTCCCAGTCAAATGGATTAATAGTAGCTATCTCCTCTGAACTTAAACTTTCATCATCTAAAACATCAGTAGCTATTAATGAATTTCCACATCTAATATTGTCTCCTAAAAATGGCAGGACTCTTTCTTGGAATAGCTTTTGTTGTTGTTCTAAGGCGTCTTTGTTTTCATCTTCTAATACCTTTAATAATAAGCTAAGTTTAGTTACTTCTACTGCTTGAGTATCAATATCTACACCATAAATATTATTAAGTAGTATTTCTTTTTTCTTTTGGATGGTTAGGTGATATTCATTAGCTTTTCCCTTATAAATTGTGTTTTTTGGTGGCTTGTCTAAATTTGAATAATAGTCTCTATGCCAGTTTAGTAGGTATGTGTATGCTCCTAATAAAAATGAACCTGATCCACAAGCTGGATCTACTATTTTTAGCTTAGCTACTTTACTTGGAGTCTTACCTTCCAGTAGCTTTCCCACAGTATTTTTTACAATATAATCCACTATATATTGTGGTGTGTAAAAAACTCCTCCTGCTTTTTTTACTTCTACTTTTTCTTCTACTTTTGCTCTTCCTGCTTTTGTTAATCTAATGACCTTTCCTAGGAATTGTTCGTATACATTTCCTAATATTTCTGGTGAGAGAACTGAAAATTCATAGGGGCTTTTGGGATAGTAGAGGTTTTTTATAATTGTCTTAAAAACCCCATCATCAATAGCTAAACCTAAAGTTAACTCATCAGGAGCTAAGCTAATGTTTTTTTCTTCTTTAAAATGAAACAATCCTGCGTTGTATTTATCATCAGACTTTCTACATAGCTTTCCAAAAGACTTATAAATGTTATCTGTATCTAATAACTTTAGTAGCTGTTCATATGGTTCTATTCCTCTATCTTCTGCCATTCTTAAAAAAATTATTCGATCAATAGTTTGTTGAACACCATAGTTTAACTCTTTAACCGTGATTTCAGAATTCCTAATAGCTATATTTTTTGCTAAAATTAATCTCCATTCTTCTATTTCTTTTAAAAATTCACTATCAACTTCTGAAGTTCCTTTTTTACCTGTATTTTCCTCTATAAATTTATCAAAGCTACCTGTTAAAACAGCTTCTTTTGAAAAAACATTAGCTATTTCATCCCATTTTTCTATGTAATCTTTAAAATTATAAAGAGCTATTCTTCCTGTACTTGCACTTTCTTTTTCTAATGGTCTTGTTTTAGATTCATAGACAGCTAATTCTTCAAAGTCTGTTAAAATGGATAGTGATAATTTTGCACTCCAAGCATATCTGCGAACCTGGTATGCTGGAGATTTGTCTTCTTTAATGTTTACAGATGGTTTTTTAGCTTCAAGGAAAAACATTTTTCTTCCAGCTAATGTAAAACAGTAATCAGGAGCTTTAGTTCCTTTACCAACTTTTATTGAATCTTCAAAAATAACATCGCGATATTGAGGTGCAGCTCCGACTTTGTTACTGACATCCCATCCTAAGCTTTCAAAAAAAGGATTAATAAATTCTTGTTTAACTTGTTCTTCATTATAGCTATTTGATTTATAAGCTTTAATGTTTTTTTCAAATTTAGCTACTAATTCTCTCACAATTTCTGGAGCACTCATCTAATAACACCTTTAAAATATTATAATAATATCTTTAATAATTAGTATTTATAATTTATTAGAATAATAAAATAAATTTAAATAAAATACAAAACTAATAATGAGCATGAAAAAATAATAAAAAATAATAAAATAAAATAAATAAAATCAAAAAATAGCAACAATACAGTTTACAAAAAATCAACAAAAATAATAAAATAAAATCCAAAAATTACAACAAAATTAATAAAAATAATAAAATCTTAAATAACAATAAGATTTAGAGTATTTAAGAATTATAATTCAATCTTTAAACAAGAATCCCATGTAAAATTATTAAAGAAAAAACTCATGAGTATGTTTAAGAGAATTAGCTAATATACTATAAATTTACTAAATACTATTAACAAAGTCAAGAATCTTAAAATAGCTCTAACTGTTAAAGTATTTTATATGGCTATCTCTATTTTGTCATAATGGAAAAACGGTGTTTTCATATTATTAACATTTCCTTCCTTCAACTCTATGAATTCCCTTTCTTTTAATTTATTAACATTTCTTGTAACAGTACTAACATCTTTATTTAATAACTTAGCAAGATCACTTATTGATTTTACATTATTATTTTTTATATAATCTATTATTTCTAAATCAGAAATTGTGAAGTTTGGTTTTTCATCGTATATTATTTTCGTTTGCTTCATTTCTTCATCTGGGTGGTCTAGGAAGTATTCCCAATCTTCAAGACCTAGTTGTAATTTCATATCTCCTTTTCCATCTTTAAATATTTGTTTAAGCTTATCGATTGATTCATATTCAGCTTCCATTTCTTTTACTAAATCTTTCCCTTTTATAACTCTAATTAATTTTATTTTAATAATAATAATAATTCCTCTTTTAATTTTTCTTTATTAATTCCTCTGTTAGTGTCTAAGTGATGTTTTACGATTAGCCTATAGTTTCTAAATCATTGTATTTTGTTGGTATATGTATTCCATCTAGTTCCATGTGTATGTGTGCAGGTCTATGGTAATTGTCTATTTTTATTTCATCAGGCATTATGACAATTGCCCATCTTCTTTGCGATTCCTGAATATGAATCGTTTTTCCGTATTTTTCTGCCATAGATATTAGATCTATCTTTCATAATGTATTTTAGTTTTTTTAAAGATATACAGGTTTTGGTAAAAAAGACAAAACCTAATGACTTACTGTTTAAAATTTGTGTATAGATAAGCTATTCTTATCGCTTTATTTTCAAAAGTTAGTTTTAATTTAGGTGAATCTATACCTACAGAAGGGTAGACCTGACATTGGTGAAAAATTCAAGAAATAACCTAAAAACAAGTATAAAATAGGTCCAGGGGGGAAAAAACTTCAAAATAATAAAAAAAAAAAAAAAGATAAACTTAAAATTAGAAAAAAATTATAATATGCAACATTAGCTATTTATAAACAACCAATTCATCAATACTCTTTCTGGTGGTATTTCTACCTTCATCATCTGGATAACCCAGTGGAGTAAATAAAACTGGCTCATATTCCTCATCTAATTCTAAAAATTCAATAGCTGCATATTTTTTAAATGCACCAATATAACATGTTCCAAGCCCTAAATCAGTAGCTGCGAGAATCATATGATCCATAACAATGGTTGCATCAATATCACTAATATTTTTACCATCCCATGGTCTTGTCCATGCTTTGGAAGGAGCCATAGCTACACATAAAACTATAGGAGCTTCTATAAACCAGGGTTGAGGATAAATCTTTTTTAGCTCTTCTTTGTGTTTTTTGGTATCAATTACGAAGATTTTAAAACCTTGATAATTTACTCCTGTTGGAGCTAATCTTCCAGCTTCTAATATTTTATCTAACTTTTCCTTTTCAACTGGTTTGTCTTCATATCCTCTTACACTATATCTACTTTTAATAAGATCAAAGAATTCCATTAAATCACCTATAAGAAGAAAAATAAGAAACATAATATAAACAAAAAATAATTTTGTAAAAAAAAATGTAAATTATTAAATAAGGTATAAAAAAAAAAAGTAGTTTTTCAAGAAATAATCCTATTATAATTATTATTTAATTATTATTAATTAGATTATTATTAATTATATTATTATGGATTATTTCTTCACTGCTCTACCTCTTTTATTTCCTGCTTTTTTATAGTAAGATTTAGGTCTAGTTCTTTTATTAGTTCCTTTTACCTTTGACATTTAATTCACCTCCCCAACAGCTATTCTGTGAAATAATATTAAGATTATCTATCATAATTTCAACACAGTTAATGTTTATCTATTTCACAAATAAAGGTTTCGTATACAAATTCCAATATATTCCCAAAATATAAAGATTTCATTAATCATTCAAATTCAATATTAAATTATAAATTATTAATTATAAATAATATTACTTCTTCTACAAATTTAAAAAATCCCACTTTAACATCTAGGACTTAAAATAAAACTAAATCCAATAAATTATTAATAGCTATTTAATCCAGTAGCCTGTTTTATTATAAGCATACCAGTCACATTTATATTCACTCCAACTCCAATGTAAAACATGAGCTAGTTCATGGTAAACAACAAATGGATCTTTATAAGCAATCGTAACAGTATATTTCACTTTTTTACCAGAACCAATTCTATAAGTAATTCCTAATGTACGTTGATTTCCAGCGAAACCCTCATAAACTGTTGCATATTTTCTTAGTTTATTAATACTTACTTCATAATCATTAGTAGGATTAGGATAAGATACTTTATATTTTCTATTTGTTAATATACTACCATTCCAATAAACAAAATGTGGTTTAGAATCTATATAAGTATCTCTTTTTGCAACATTTCCAAGTGAATCCTGTGCCTTAACCTGAATAGCAATAGTATTAATTTCTTTATAGCTAAGTTTAACATCTAAAGACCAATGAGTTTCATTAAAACTTTTAAAACCATAGTTTTTACCTCTAATTGAAGCAACAATCTTTTTTGTAGAGTTGCAAACTGAAGCATATATAGTAAATGGATCTCCTGCACTAATAGTTCTTAAATTTGTAGAAACTGAATAAATCGTTGGAGGTGTATTATTTGCTGTTAAATATGTTGAAGATTTATAAACTTTATTTTTACTATCAATAGCTTTAATGTTTACTTTATAATGACCAGTTTTAAAATTTTTAGTCTTTAACTTATAATACCAAAGTCCAGATTTAGTTTTAGTAAATTTATAGTTATTTTTTCCAGAAATATGTCCTGAAACTGATTTTATAGTTTTATCTGTGTAAACTTTTAAGTAAATATTAGTTCCTGATTTAAAAACAGAACTTGAGGTTGAAATCTTTTGAATCTTGTCAATAGAGCTATTGCTAGCGGGAGTGAATGATTTAGACTCATAAAACACATTATTATCTTGAATACTAAATTTTTTATAAAATACGGAATTTCTTTCCATTTCAGCCCCATAAACAGCCCCACTAATACTTACAATTAAAATAATGAAAAAAACAAAAATAAATATTTTTTTATACATTTAAAACACCAATTTAAAATAAATTAAAAAACAATTAAATTATTTTTTAATATAATTATTCCCATTAATTATATCTATAAATGATAATATTTATAAGTTCTTCAATAAAAATTCATTGAACAAAAAAATGACTTGTTTATATAATAAAATAAAAAAAACTATTAATATTTAAATTGAATTCCTCTAAATCTTGAATTATAGTGTTTTGCAAAATTAATTTTTTTAATATGAATAAATATTGAATTCTTAATATTTATAAAACTGCTTAAATTAATTATTTTTTAATAAAAAATATTATTAAAATTCATATCCAAATCCAAGAAAAAAATATTATCTAATACATTCTTATAAAAAAATATTATTAAAATTCATATCCAAATCCAAGAAAAAAATATTATCTAATACATTCTTATAAAAAATATTATTAAAATTATTC
>WRMT01000149.1 GCA_009777005.1 Methanobrevibacter sp.
ATTTGTTATTAATATAATTTAAACTTATACTTATTAAAAAATGCCAAATTTTATTTATAGAATAAAATATTTTAAAATAAGAATTTAAAAATCTTAAAATAATAATAAATCATTTAATAGCTATTTCAAATTTATATTAAAATTACAATGGTTAACACTCATCAAAACAGTTAAATGACATTTTAAAAGCATTATCTCCATTTTCATAATAATTTAATATTTTTTCTTCACAAGTAAAACCAATTGATTTGTAAAAATAAATAGCTTCTTTATTTTGGGTTCTTACTTCTAAGTTTATTCTTTTTATATTAAATTTTTTAAAAACATCAATAGCTACTTTCACTAGTTCTGAACCTATATTTTGTCTCTTATAATCATTATCAATAGCTAATGAAATTATATGTCCTTGATCTTCATCTTTAATCCAAAATATTATATATCCCACTATATAATCACTAATTTGACCAACTAAAAATCCCGTTCCAATATCAAAAAGTTGTCTGAGCATTTCAATATCATAAGGATTAGAAAAAGACATTTTTTCAATTTCATAAACCCTTTTCAAATCTTTAGGACGGAATTCCCTAATTATCATTTAAATACCTACATATTAATAGTATTCTAGATATAAGAAAAATTAATAAAAATCATATAATACTTGAGTTTTTTTAAATATATTAATATTTAAAATGTCAATAAACATGCAAAAACGTTTTGAAAAAAATATTCAAGCAATATATTTCTCAATTAGGATATATTATTCTTAATTAAAATATATATTTCTCAGAGGAACATGTTTTTTCGATACAAGTACTGGATAACAGATGAAATTTTGACATCCCCCACAAAATATAACTTTTTACTAATTTTAATGTTTTATAAGAAATAATAAGTTTTTATTATATAATATAAGTTATTATCAATTATACATTATTAAAAATATGATTATTATACATATAATAAAATCATTAATGGCTTCAAATAATAAGTAATAATAATAATAAGTAATAATAATAATAATTAATAATAATAATAATACTTATCACTAATAGTTTATTAAAATAATTATATCTCGTTTTATATGACAATAGCTATTTATTAAAGCTATTTATTAATTAAAAATTATAATAACAATATTTACAATCAATAATAAACATTTCATTAAGGAGAAATGTGAATGTGGAATGACCTAGGAGAGTACATAGCTAATTTAGGAGATAGTAACTCAGAAAATCCTTCAAAAGTTGTTGAAATAGCTATTGGAAAATTTTTTTATGTTTCAAACTATCTAAAAAAGTGTGAAAACATAGATCTCTTTAAAACAGATATTTCTCCAGCAAATAGTGAAATTATTAAAGACGATGTAACAAATCCAAATTTAAATTTATATAAAAATACTCGAGTTATTTATTCAATACGTCCTCCTTCAGAACTTCAACCTTATTTAGGTAATTTAGCTGATAAAACCAGAGCTATTTTAATAATAAAACCTTTTTTTAATGAAGATTTAAATATTGGCAAAAAAATGAAATTAGTCAATTATAAAAAAGCTATTTTTTATCAATATACTCCAAGTAGCTATTTTGCAAATCCAATATATTAACTATAACTTTAATAGAATTTTAAAAGCATTCCATTGATTTACAGTTAAAAATAGGATTTAAATAATAAAAAAAAAGTCTTTATTAATAAAATAATTATTAAAAAATTAGTTTTTTATAAAAAATAATAATAATAATAATAATAATTTTAGGAAAAATAATAATTAGAATAATAAATAAATAAAATTTATAAAATTAGCTTATTAAATAATATTTTAACTAATCAATCACTATCAAAGAGATTGGAATTGATTAACTTCTTATGAGTCAAAAATCTGTGTTTCCTTATAATAAAATCTTAAAAAATGGAAAAAATTATATGAAAAATTTAAAGAAACTGAACTTATTAATACTGCTATAATCAAATAATGTCATATGAATGCTATTTTTTTATGTGATGAAACAAGAAAATATAAAAAGACAGGTATTTATTATGACTAATAACAATGAAAAAGCTCACAATGAAGCAAAGAAAAAAGTAAAAAAGTTAAAAAAGTTTTATGTTAAATTGATATCTTATATTGTCATTAATACTGGGTTATTCCTTATTAATCTTCTAACTTTTAATGGATATTGGTGGTTTTTATGGGTAACTGTATTTTGGGGTATTGGATTAATAATAGGATATATTAAACAATTCAAATTTGATATTTTTGGAAAAAAATGGGAAGAAAAAAAAATTAAAGAATACATGGAAAAAGAATAATACGTTTTCGTACTGTGAAGTTCAAAGGGTGGAAATCTTGACAAAATTTTTTGTGATAAATTGAAAGATTTTTTAAGAAAATACTATACTTGAACCATGAAAAAACTATTACCTCCATTTTTATGTAAAATTATTAATTTTAAAACCCTTAACTTTTAAAGCTAGAAACTCTTTGACCTACAAAAATTTTATTAATTTCAATTAATTAATAGCTAATGAAAAATTTATTTTATAAATACTATGCTTGGGGCTGGAAATTGCTGGAAATTGATGAATTTTGCACAACTGATAAAAATTCAATTATTCTTATGAGAGTAATTGAAATTCATGGAAAGTGATATATTTTAAAAATTATAGCAACCTTAAAATGGTTTTTTATCTTTAAAATATTGATTTTCATAATCTTACCCTCCATATTTTTCTTCTAGCTAATCTATTAATTGATTCAAATGTTTTATTTTATTTAATCCTTTTTCAACTTCTCTTTTGGAACTATTTTTTTCTCATCAAAGCTATTTATTGTTATAATTCACATCAAATATAATAAATAATTAAATTATAATATTTAATGATAATATTAGCTATTTTAGTTTTTTGTATAAATTTTTTGTTTTTATATCTTATTTAGAAGTATAGCATTAATATTTATAATTTAAGCATTCCTAAAAAACACTCAATATTAAAACAAAACTTTATATACTATTTTTTAGATATAATAAAAGAATATTAACTATTAAAGGATAGGATTAAAATGGATTTTTCAAAAAGGAATGAAGAAGGAAAAAAAGCTATTGCTGTTGGAATAATTGGAAATAGCTTTATATCAATTTTTAATATTGCTGTGGGAATTTTTTCAGGAAGTTTTGCATTGGTAGCAGAAGGTGCTCATAGCATATCTGATGTATGTACTAGTATAGTTGCCTATATTGGTTTTAAGCTTGGTCAAAAGCCTCCTGATGCTGAACATCCCTTAGGTCATGGTCGTGCTGAGGCAATAGCTGGACTTATCATTGTTTTGTTTTTAGCATTAGTTGCTTATGAAATTTTAACTTCAGCTATTGACAAATTAATGTATGGTGTTGGTGAAGCTCCAACAAATGCTGCCCTTTTTATGGCATTTTTAGGAATTATTATTAACACTTTTTTAAACAGGTATCAGATGAAGATAGGTAAAAATATTAATAGTCCTGCAATAATAGCTGATGCTAAACAACAAGGAATGGATGTATTATCTAACATAGCTATTTTTGCAAGTGTGATAATAGCACAAGCAGGATTTAAATTTATAGACCCTTTGGTTGGATTTTTAATAGGATTATTTATACTTAAAGCAGCATATGATGTTGGAAGAGACAATATAAATAACATAATGGGAAAAGTACCAGATGAAAACTTAATTGGAGAAATAAAAAAAGTAGCTAAGTCTATTGAAAATGTTTGTGGCATTCATAATATTAGAATTAATTATTTTGGATCTTATGCAACACTATCATTACATATAGAAGTGAATCCTGAGTTAACTCTTGTTGAATCACATAACTTAGCACATTATGCTCAAAATAAAATTAAAGAAGAAATTGAAATTTTTCAAGCAGTTGTTGGTCATGTGTGTCCATATGGTGAAGAATACAACCATGAAACATATATTTCTTCTAAATCTTCTTAATAATTTTTTAAATTAATTATTTTTCTCGACTATATAATAATAAAAATAAAATTGATGAAATAATTTTTTTAAGTAATCAAAATTTGAATCTAAAATTTATAATTTTTAATTTTATAATTTATTTAATTAATAAAAAAGATAAATTATCTTAAATTTAATTTATTTAATTAATAAAAAAGATAAATTATCTTAAATTTAATTAATATAAATAATATACTCTTAATTTTCAAAAAATAAGATTAAAAAAATAATAATAAAAATTAAAAAAAATCAATGTATAAATGGTAAGATTCAGGAATTTTTTTTATTATATCCTCAGGAAATAGCTTATAAAAAATAAGTTTAAAAATATAATAACATATCACATTATAAAATAATATAATAATTGATGGAATAATAATTCTTAAAATGTTTCATTATGGAAAGGGATTAAATGACAAATATTGACAAGATTTTAGAAAAGTATAAAACGAGTTTAAATGGTTTAAGTCAAAATGAAGCTAATAACAGATTAGAAAAATATGGGAAAAATGAGTTAAAGGAAGAAAAAAAAGATCATCCCATAAAATTATTTTTAATGCAATTTATGGAAATTTTGATAATTTTGCTTTTAGTTGCAGCTGTAGCTGCATATTTTATAGGAGAAACTATTGATGCCATAGTAATTCTTTTTGTAGTTATATTAAATGCTATAATAGGATTTATTCAAGAATATAGAGCAGAAAAAGCTATGGAAAAGTTGAAAAATCTTGTTTCAACCAATGCAATTGTTAAAAGAAATGGAGAAGCACAGAATATTCCTGGATGTGACTTAACAATTGGAGACATCGTAATCATTGAAGAAGGAGATAAAGTTCCTGCTGATTTAATGCTCATAGAATCATCTGATCTTAAAATTGATGAATCTTCTTTAACAGGAGAATCAAACCCAGTTAGGAAAACTTGTGAAACTGATGATGAAACTTTTGAAAATTTCAATAAAGAGTCACATGATGAAAAAATAAGAGAAAAAATAGCTTACATGGATTCAAATGTAATTTCAGGTCGTGGAATAGGTGTTGTAATAGCTATTGGAATGGATTCCTCCATTGGAAAAATAGCTGAAATGATTCAAAAAGTTGAGGTGAAAACACCATTACAAGAGAAAATAGCTAATTTAGGAAAAACATTAGGGTTAATAGCTATTATTGTTTGTACTGTAGTATTTGCTCTTCAATATTTCCAAGGAACACCATTAGTTGAAACATTTATGACTGCAGTTTCTTTAGCTGTAGCTGCAGTTCCAGAGGGACTTCCAGCTATTTTAACACTTACCTTAGCATTAGGTATGCAAAAAATGGCTAAATCTAATGCTGTTGTTAGGAAATTATTAGCTGTTGAAACATTAGGTTCATGTACTGTTGTATGTACTGATAAAACAGGAACTTTAACCTTAAATAAAATGACCGTTCGTGAGGCAAAAATAAATTCAGAAAAACGAGCTTTAGAAATATCTTCATTATGTAATAATTCTTCAATAAAGGAGGGAAAAGTAATTGGTGATCCAACAGATGGAGCTATATTACAATACAGCGAGGAAAATAATTATAAAAAGTCAGAAATTGAAAAACAATATCCAAGAATAAAAGAAATTCCATTAGATAGTACAAGAAAAAGAATGACTACTATCCATGAAAAAATCAATGTTGATTCTGGAAATAATGAAGTTAAAGAATTATATGCATTTAGTAAAGGTGCTCCAGAGATAATATTAGATTTATGTAAGTACATAGACAACAATGGAAATATTGAGATTATAAATAAGGAAATTAAAGAAAAAATTATTAAAGATATTAGTGAAATGACAAACTCTGCTCTTAGGGTTTTAGGATTAGCTTATAAGAAAATAGATAGTGAAAACCACATTGAAAATCCTGAAGAAGTAGAAAAAGATTTAATATTTGTTGGTTTAGTAGGAATGATGGATCCCCCAAGAAAAGAAGCAAAAACAGCTGTTGAATCCTGTAAAACAGCTGGAATAAAAGTTGTTATGATTACTGGAGATCATCAAGACACAGCAGCAGCTATTGGAAGAGAAATCGGAATTTTAAATACTGGAAAAGTCTTAACTGGAGCTGAGCTTGAGAATCTGAATGATGATGAATTTAAAGCTATGGTTGAAGATGTTCAAGTATACGCAAGAGTTTATCCTGAGCAAAAGGTGAGAATAGTTGAAGCTCTTCAAAATCAAGGTAATATTGTTTCAATGACAGGAGATGGTGTTAATGATGCTCCTGCACTTAAAAAAGCTTCAATTGGAGTAGCTATGGGTAGTGGAACCGATGTATCTAAAGAATCTGCAGATATGGTCATACAAGATGATAACTTTGCTACAATCATAAAAGCTATTAGAGAAGGAAGAAAAATCTTTGATAATATTAAACGATTTGTTAAATTCCAAGTTTCTACAAATGTAGGAGCTATTTTAACTATTGTTTCTGCTTCAATTCTTAGTTTACCAATTCCATTTAATCCTATCCAAATTCTTTGGATAAATATTATAATGGATGGACCTCCAGCACAATCTCTTGGTGTTGAAGGAGCTGAAAAGAATATTATGAATAGAAAACCAAGTAAAGGAAACATATTAAATAGAAACAATCTAACAAGAATAGTTATAGCAGGACTTGTTATGGCTATTGGAACATTAGCTATTTATTTGTATGAACTTACTATAGGTGCTCCACAAGGATTGTCCCAAGAAAATATTGAAATAAAAGCTATGACAATAGCATTTACTACATTTGTAATGTTTCAAATTTTTAATGCATTTAATTGTAGAGCAAAGTCAAATGAAAAGAATAATTTCTTCTTTATAGCTATTGTTGCTTCATTCATATTACAAATTCTTGTAATATATGTTCCTTATCTTCAAATAATATTTAGGACAGTAGCTATTGATTTATTTGATTGGATCTTATTGATTTTAGTAGCTGCCACCATCTTAATATCTGAAAGACTTGTAAACAAAGTAATGTCTTAAAAATATTAAAGATATTAAGAATATTTAAGTAATAAGATATTATTTACATTTTTAAGGAAGAAATAATAATTTTTGTTCAGAAAAATATAAATTAAAATGGAAAATATTGAAAAAACAGGATATATAAAATTTTTCCTATATTTTCCTAAATTTTTGTGAACTTATAATTATTTCACAATCTCTTTAAATACAATTTTACTCATTAATAAATTGTTTAAAAACATTTATTTAATCTAATAATTGATATTAACCATTATAATAAATAAAATAATAATAATAATAAATAAAATAATAATAATAATAAATAATTTTCAAAATTTAATTTGTTTTAATAATGATTTATCATAATCAAACTTAAGTTAATAATTTTCTTTAAAATTTAAATAATATTTAAAATTAATAATATTTTTAAAAAATAAA
>WRMT01000150.1 GCA_009777005.1 Methanobrevibacter sp.
AAGATTATAATTTTTAAAGATTTTATTATTTTGTTAAATAAATTGATTTAAATAAGATTATAATTTTTAAAGATTTTATTATTTTGTTAAATAAAATTAAATTAATTTTGCAAACCACTATATACTATATTTCTTTTTAAATTAAAAATTTAAAGATTTAACTAGTTTTAAAACAATAAATCTATTCAATAAATATATAATATTCTCCATCGGGTTTTACAATCTTTTTTATAACATTTTTATTTTCAAGGGATAATAATATATGATACATTCTAAAATCGCTTAATTTCAATTCACCATAAAGCAAATTCCCTTCTAGTATATATCTTGGAACAATATTTTTATCACCTACTAATTTTTTTATAATTTCAAGAGATTTTTTTTCTTTAATATCTAATTCAGCTTTTACAGCTTCTTTTTTAGAATTTACTGTAGTAATTTCATTATCAAAATCTTTTAATTTAATCTTTTTATTTTCAAGGAGTATAAGATTTTTATTAGCTAATTCATTTAGAATTTCTTTTAGTTCATGTTCATAAATTCCTAATTCCATTTTTATTAAGTTTTCTGGAATTCCTTCGTCATATTCCAAATGAAACATTTTTATTTGATTGAAAACAATTTCTTCCTTTTTAGTTATTGTTATCATGATTTACCTAAAATATTATGATTTTAATTGTTTTTTTATTATTTTATTTTGGTATTTTGATGTTTTTCAAATTAAATAAAATTTATAAAAATCAGTAATTACAAACTTTTCTTCCAAGAATATAATTAAGATTTTTTTCTTTTTTTTCTTTATTTCTTTATTTTTTTATCTTTTTATTTTTTTAATTGAATAATTAACAATTAGAAGAATCTATTTTGGAACTAATAGACTAGCAGCTACTAATCTACATATGTCTGTTTTTGTTATAACTCCCACAGGTTTTTTCGCATCAATAGCTAAAAGTCCAGAAACATCCGCTCTTAACATTAAATTAGCAGCATTTTTAATATCTTCCTGAGCATTAATAGTAATAATCTTAGTAGACATTATATCTGTTACTGTAATATCTTTATTTCCTTTTGAAGTTTTATCTAATTGGTTTAATGTATCTAATAGATTTGTATGTGAAATAACTCCTGTTGGCAATCCTTTATCATCAACTATAAATAATCGTCTAACACCATTTTCATACATTTTTTCAAAAGCTTCAATTGGAGTTGTGTTTTCATCTACTGAAATAACTCCTTGATTCATTACTTCTTTAATTTTCATAAGAACACGTCTATAGTTTCAGATAATATATAAATAATTTCCATTTTTTTATTTTTTTAATTTATTTTAATCTATTTCATATCATAATCATTAATTTTAATATATTTTTTTTAATATTTTTTTTAATATAAATAATTCTTTATAATTTTTATATAATAATTTTTTTAAGTTTTAATTATCTGGGTATTGATTATTTATATCTGATGTTTTTGTGATAAGGATGAATTTCCTATTTCATATGAATTGAGTTATGTTTTTCATTACTCATGATTTGTAGATTTTCAAATCTATTATCAAGACTATTTTTGTTTTTATGATGTACAACCCATGTAATTTCAGGATATTTTTTTTCTAAATAATCCAACAAGGGTTTCATTATTAGTCTATGTAATCTTTTACCGTTATTACCTTCTTTAACAGAGGAAATTCGATAATAGCCTTTTTGATCTATGTATGCTGATCCAAATTCAGTCATAATTGTCATTTTAATCTATTAACTTTTTTAAGTAGTAGCTATCTATACTTGAAGTAAATTATGTTAGAATTAGCTAATTCTTCTAAAGATAATATTTCACATCTTGCACTACCACACCTCACAGGAATCCCACAAGTCGCAGCACAAACATTCTTCCAAACTCGGTTCTTTCACGTTGTATCCAAGACAAAGTCGCCATTCGGTGCAAGGAGTATCTTCACATTCACAACAATATTCTCCTGTGCCATACATTCCTGATTTCATGATATATACCTCCTAACAAAGTAATGAATAGCATTATTCTTAGCTATTTATAATTATTCAATTAAACCTTTATATAGCTATTGTTTGCAGCAAGGCTGAAAACAGCTAAAAATAAAGAAAATCTTTCCGCTGAAGGCTGAAAGAAGCTATTTTTTAATCAGTAGAATAATGATAAAAATTGAAATTTGAAAATTCAAGATATATCGTTATTAGATTTAATATAAATAACTGATTTTAATATATTTTCTTTATATTGAGGAACAATATCATCTAAAAATTTCATAAAAGAAATAGCTACTTTTTCACTATTACTTTCATTTTTAACTAAATTATTATTTTTTATATATTTTTTTTTATTTTCTTTAAAATGCTTATTTTTTATAAATTCTTTTTTATTTTCAAAATTATTTTTTAAAAAATTATCAAAAAACAAGTTAATCCATTCATTTGAAACATTAATAAAAGGATAAATTATTTTAATTTTTTCATTCTCTATTTTTTCATTCTTTATTCCTTTTCCTGAAAAAATATTTGATAAAATAGATTCTACTTCTTCATTTAAAGTTAGAGAAGAAGCTAAAGTATGAATATTTGTTTTTCCATTTTTTAGTATATCCTGGTTTAGCCCAGAAATAGCTTCTTCCATGGTTAAAAAGTTAGATTTAAATATAGATATTCCATATTTTCGTGAATAAGGTTCTAAAACAATTTCAAGTAAGTCATCTATTTTATTTTGAGATTTTAATAATAAAATATTATCTTTAGGATTTAATTTATTTGCGAGAATCTTTGATGCTCTACTACAGATTTTTTGAAATACTGTAGATCTGACAATAGCTATTTCAGGAAAATACTTTTTAAATGTTTGTTCTCTGTTTTTTGAAAATTTAGAAAATCTTATATCATTAATATAGATTATTTTTGGGGAATAGCTAATGTATCTTGTATCTATTCCAAGTATCTTTAGTAGTTTAAAGACTTTTTTTTTAGATTTTAAATAATCAAAGTCAGTATTTTCCCAATAATTTTTCTTATTGAATTTTTTATCCATTTTATCCATAAATTGTATATAATTCTGAAATATTTATTTATTAATTTCATCTAAAAGTGCTTTTTCCATTGAATCAACCGGAGCTTCTAAACCAGTCCATATTTTAAAATTTTCAACTCCTTGATATAAAAGCATTTTAATCCCCGAAATAGTAGTGGCATTAGCTAATTTAGCTTCTCTAAGTAAACATGTTTCATTTGGGTTATAAACTATATCGTTTACAATTAAATCAGAGTGCATTTCATTTGCAGTAGCTATTGGTTCATCATTTATATTCGGATACATTCCAACAGGTGTTGTATCAATTAAAATATCTGCGTTTTTTAAATGTTTAGGAAGAGATTCTATCATTCCATGAGTAAAATTTAAATCAATATGAGAAAAGTCAATTGTAATATCCTCTAGCTTAGAGTTATCTTTAAAGTTTGTTGAAAGAAGAGTTTTTAAATCATAAAGAAGGAATTTAGCTTTTTTTTCACTTCTATTTATAATGGTTAATTTCTCAACATTTGAAATAGCTATTTGAAAAGCTATTGCTCTTGCAGCTCCTCCTGCTCCAACAATCACTACATTTTTATCTTTCAAATCACAAACTTCTTCAATAGCTCGCACTGCTCCAACACAATCAGTATTATATCCATAAGATTTTCCATTGGAAAATTTAATTGTATTTACAGCACCTATTAAATTAGCCATAATATCAAATTTATCTATCTCATTTAAAACTTTCCTTTTATGAGGAATAGTAACATTAAGACCTTTAATATTAAATGCTTTGGCTCCAGCTATTGCTGAGCGTAAATCCTGTTTTTTTACATTGAATGGAACATAAGCATAATCTAATTTTAATGATTTGAATGCTGCATTAAACATTGCAGGAGATAAGCTATGTTCAATTGGATCTCCAATTACACCAACAATCTTTGTAGTTCCATTAATCATTTAAACACCAATTTCATTAATTTTATCTAATTTAAATTAAATTTTTACTTTATAATTTAAATATTTATTAAGATTTTTTATTTTAATATTTATTTTTTTTTATAATTTTTAATATTTTTAATATTTGTTTAATGTTTTTATTTTTAATTTAATTTTTTTTATATAATTTTAAATAATATTTATTAAAATTTTTAATTATTTTAATGAAAATTACCAGAAATATAAATTTGATAATTCTCCACATATACTTATATAAACTTTAATCAATAAATAATTTAATATTTAAATTTTAAGATAATGAATTATAGAAACTATTAGAATAGTCTTTTAAATAAGATTATTATTTATCCTGATAAAAATGGAGGGATATATCTGGAATTTACAAAGCCACGGGGAACAAGAGATTTCCTTTTTAGTGAAATGAAACAACGAAAAAAAGTAGAAAATATTTTAAGAGATACTTTTGAAATTTATGCTTATCAAGAAATTAAAACTCCCTTATTTGAAGAATTATCCTTATTTACAACAAAATCTGGAGAAGAAATTGTTGATCAGCTATACAATTTCAAAGATAAATCAAACAGAGAAATAGCTCTTCGTCCTGAAATAACAGCTCCTGTAGCTAGACTATATTTAAATGAAATGCAAAAAACAGCTAAACCTATAAAATTATATTACTTTGGTAGTTGTTTTAGATATGAAAGACCTCAAAAAGGACGATTTAGACAATTTTGGCAATTTGGTTGTGAGTTAATTGGTGCTAAATCTCCTGAAGGTGAAGCTGAAGTTATAGCTATGGCTGAAGATTCTTTAAAAAAATTAGGAATAGCTACAGCACAAATACACATTAACCATCTTGGGATTATTAGGGGACTATTTAAACACTTTAACATTGATACAGAAATCCAAGAAAAAATCATGACTTTAATTGATAAAGGAGATAAAAAATTACTTAAAAGTCAGCTATTACCTGATTGTGGTCAGTCACCTGATGAGCAGCTATTACCTGATAATAGTCAGTCACCTGATGAGCAGCTATTACCTGATAGTGGTCAGTCACCTGATGAGCAGCTATTAGTTGATAATGGTCAATCAGCTGATGAACAGCTATCAGAGGATAATAATGACAAATCTTCATATAAACCATTAATTGAAGATGAAAAATTAGCTAATATATTAATTAACCTAGTTGATTTTGTTGGAAAAGATGAAATACTAAAAGATGTTGAAGATCTTATAGGAGAATATGAAGAAACAAAAGATTCTTTAAACGAGTTTAAAGATTTAATCAGCTTACTAAAAAGTTTTAAAGTTTCAAATTATACTATTAATCTAGGAGTAGCTAGAGGTTTAGATTATTACACAGGAATCGTTTTTGAAATATATGTTCCTGAATTAGGAGCTCAAAAACAAGTAGCTGGTGGAGGTAGCTATAATCTTGTGGAAGTATTTGGTGGGGAAAAAATAGAATCCACTGGTTTTGCTTTTGGTTTTGATAGATTGATGAATGCTATCAAAGATAAAAACGAAGGTGAATCTATTGTCGATGTATTTGTATCTCCAATGTCTAGTGAAGAACGAAAAAAGTCTTTTGAAATTTGCCAAACTCTAAGAACATCTAATATTAAAACCGAAGTTGATCTTTCAAGAAGAAAATTTAAAAAATTACTAAAGACAGCTAATAAATTAAATGCAAAATATGTTATTTTAGTTGGAAAAAAGGATTTAGATGAAAATAATGTCATAATTAAAGATATGAATACGGGAAATCAAGAAACAGTAGCTATTGATAATATTTTTAATTATTTAAGCTTTTAAAAAATTTTTTATTAAATTAATTTTATTTCTTAATATCTTAATTATTTCAAATATTTTAATTATTAATTATATAATATTTTTTATTATAAAATTAGGTAATATTCATTAATTATTAATTAGAAATATTTTTTATTATAAAATGAGGTAATGTTCTTTTATTATTAATAAAATAATATTCTTTGTTATAAATGAAAATATTTACAATAAATAATATTTGATAATTTTATTAGTTATTAATAATCTATAGATGCATCAGAATTGAAGTTTATTGAATGGGATAAAGGAATATGAAAAAAATATGAGAAAAGATTATTCAAATAAAACTTCTAGTGAACTTAATGATGATTTGTTACGAAGAAATTCAGAAGATATACCAAAAAATCAATTTATCATTTAAACATCAAAAATACATTCAAATGAATTAAATTGAATTATCATGATTTATATCTTTTATTATTTCAGGTGATTGAAAAATGAAAAACACAGGAAATCCAGAAAATATTGATGAAGAATTAAAAAAAAGAGAAATCAATAGATTAATCACTCCATTGAAGTATCCTAAATGGTTTATAGGTACTGTTTATGATGCTGAAGGTAAACCTGTACAACCTACAATAAGTATTTGGCCAGCTAGATTTAAATATATTCTTGAACCAAAAATAGGGATTTTAACAGATAGGGAAGTATTAAAATATGCTGGAGAATCCAAAACAGCTTCAAAAATTAGATTAAAAAGAGGAATAGATAGTTTTTCAGATAAAACTATATTACATGGAAATAAAATTTTAGCTATATGGCTGTTTATTGGTTTGGGAGGATCATTAATATTTGGAAGCATTTCATTTATAATAGGATTATTTTTTGGCAAGGGAATAATTAGTGCCTTATATGCTCTTTTATTTACACTAGGAATTCCAACACTTTATACCATTTATATTCTTTATTTGAAAAATTACATTGAAGATGAAAATGAGAAGGAAGCTAAGTTTATAGAAGATGATTATATAGAATCTGAAACAATTAATATTGATTTTTCTAAAAATTTAAGCTCATTTAAAACTTATAAAAAACAAGTTCATCAAATAGAAAGTTTATATCAAATTAAAGAAAAAATGGCTCGTGATTTAATCGAAAAGCGTTTTTCTCCTCCACAACTTACTTATGATAGATTTATAGGAGCAATTGACAGTTGTAATACACTTTTTTATAATCAAGCAGAATCAGCATTGAATTTAATGGAAGTGAGTATAGAACACACACCAAAAGTTGATGAAGAGCTTAAAAATAGATTGGATACATTAAAATCAATTGTAAAAAAAATTGATGAATTAACAAATGAATTAGCTATTAATTTAAGTGATTCAGAGCAATCTTATTCTGGAGAAGTTAAAGATTTATTAGATGATATGCAAAAACTTGTTGATTCTGTAAAAGAATATGATTAGCAATATAAATATGATAATGATAAATATGTAGAATATTAAATATTATATTGAATATTTATATTGAATTATGATCTTGGAAGAAAAGTTTGAATTAATAATTTATAAAAAATTAATTTAATTTTAAAAAAATCTAT
>WRMT01000151.1 GCA_009777005.1 Methanobrevibacter sp.
AATAATGATTTTTCTTAAATTTAGATATAAAGAATTTAAATAATATTTTTATTAAAAAAGAATAAATTAACAATTTTTATTAATAAAATAATTAAATAAAATTTTTTAAGTTTAATTAAAGTTAATTATAATTATTAATATTTACAAACATTATTATCATCAAATTGATTAAATATAATTAAAAATAGGTGTTTAACTGAATAAAGAAGCCATAAAAAGAATTTTAAAATTTACTCTCAAAGAAAAAGAGATAATTAAAGCTCTTGATTTACCTGAAGAAGTATTTTTACCATTAATTTTTTCTCTTAGATTTGGTGGAGATTGGAGTGTAAATAAAAATTCTAAAAAATTAATGTCAGTAAAAGAAAAGATAACTAGCTATGACAAGGAAAAAAAGATAGGTTATACTTTAGAAACAATTTATCTCTTTTGTAATCCAGTTTTACTAAAAGAAGAAGGTAAAGTATATAGGATGGAAAAGTGTGGAAATAAAAATCAAAGAGAATTAGTTGAAAGACCTTATTCTGTTGAATTAACTGGAGATTATATTTTAAAAGCTGTTTTAAACCCTAAAGATATGAAAATAGCTATTAAACATATAAAAGGTCCATTGACTTTTTTTGGACCTGCTGCTTATGGATCTTCCCATGAATTAGAACACTTAGAAAATGAAAATATTAAAGGTATTGCTTTTTGGGACTTTGAATATGTTTTAGATGAATGAAAATTTTTTAAAACAAATCAATACACAAAGAACCGAAAAAAACAAATTATAAATAAAGAATTATATGTCTATTTTCTTTATAAAAAGAATATTACTATCTTTATTTATAATATTTTCTGTCATAGTTGTCTAAATATGCATATTGTCCTTTTTCATCAGAGCCAAAACGGGGTTTTTTAGGGCTCATTGTTGTAGACATCCAATTGTGGTAATCAGTTTTAAATACACAGTTTGTATACTGAATAGTGTCCCCAGATACACTCCAAGAACCTTTAAATTCAGACTTAGTCCGTGAAATTCTACCAGTATTATCTACAGAAGTACGAGTGATTGATTCTGAAAAAGTTTTATCTTCTCTAAATGTAGTAATGATTGTTGGGTTGCCAAAATAGGACCATACACCTAATAGTTTTTTTTCAGTTGTACTCAAGCTCGGACTTTTTTTCTTCCATTGTGCAAAGTAAGTCACACTTTTACTTGGTTTGGTGTTTTTACTTATTTTTGTACCACCAGTTTTTTTAGTGTACCAACCTTTGAATGTATATCCACTTCGTTTAGGTGATGCAGTAAGTTTATTTATCTTAGAACCTTTTTTAACAGTAGTAGCTACTGTCTTCTTGTTCCCTATTTTACCACCATTAGCATCCCAAATAATCTTGCAAGAAACAACTTTTTCTTTAGATTCAATAAGGATTCCTGTATCTTTTTTTTCATCTTTAGGCACACTTACTGCAAAAGATGTAGCTAATACCATTGTAAACATTAGCATAGCTATTGCCAATACCATAACTATTTTTTTAATGGATTTCATATTTTTAAATCTCCTTTTATGATTTTATTTAGAAAATAGCTAGTATAAATAGCCAAATAGCTACAAAATAACTATTTTTAAAATTAAGTTCAGCTATTTTTAATTCATAGTTAAACGTATTTTATTTTTTTATACAAGATTTAGTACAATTATAATGTTTAAAATCAAATATATTTAAATATTTCCAATTAAAAATATTTAAAATAATAAGTGAAAGGGAGGAGGAGTATAAATTATTTTAATGAAATTTTTTTGGAAAATATTGAAAAATAAGATGTAAAATGTAATATTATTGAAAATTATTAAAAATAAACTCAAAAATCCTGATTTAAAGGATTTTAAAAATATTATTAAAAAAATTATAAAAATTTTTTAAGAGGAGGTAAAAAGAGAACTATTAATTATATTAAGTATAACTGTTTTTTTTTTGAAAAATTATTTAGAGGTATAATTTTTTTCATACTGTCCAGCTAATCATGAATTTCTTCAATTGTCTTATCTTTCCATAAATCTTTTCTCCATTCCGTAGTCAATTTTTACTTTGCAAAAGAGGTTCTTATGAATAATCTCCGAATTCTTTTTCAAGAAAAAATTGTATTAAATTTAGGAATTGGAAATTTTCTTACATTGAAAAATTGAAGATTTTAAAAAAGAAGTTTTCCTTGATTTTAAAAATTAAAATTAATGAGATTGATTTTTTTTGGTATTGACCCTTTATTATACTGAAGTTTTATATGGTAGTTTATTTATATTATAATTTAAGGTGATTATATTATGGGTAGACGTGGTCCTAAGCCGAGTTTTGTTGATGTTCCTTGTCCTAATAAAGATTGTGAGGATTATGGAAAGATTGATAATGAAAATATTCTGGGTAATGGTACTTATAAAACTAAAAATGGGATTGTTCATAAATATATCTGCAAAACATGCTCTAAAACTTTTACATCTCGTGCAAACACGATTTTGCATGATTTAAGAACTGATGAGGCTACTGTTTTTTTAGCTTTAAAAATGATTTTAAAAGGTATGAATCTTAGATCAACAGCGGAAATTTTAGAAGTTAAATTAGATACTGTGCGAAGATGGTTGAAAATATCTGCAATGCATAGTGAAGAAGTTAATAAAATTTTAATGAAAAATTTAGATGTTGATAAAGTTGAACTTGATGAATTGTGGACTTTTGTTAAAAAAAAACGTATCCGAGAATGGACTGCCAATCAGAAGATGAAAGATGGATTTGGTTAAGTTTTGCAACAGAACATAGGCTAATTTTATCTGCCCATCTGGGAGATATGACTCAAAAAGCAGCGAATGAAGTTGTAAAACAAACATGTGATAGAATAAATGAAAATAATCTTCCTTTGTTTGTCACTGATGGGAGAAAATACTATAAACAAGCATTGCTTGATAGATACAGTTATATTGTTGAATTTCCGAAAACAGGGAAGCGAGGAAGACCCAGAAAATCAAAACAAATTCCTTTAAAGAAATTAAAATATGCTCAAATTGTGAAGGAAAAAGTTGGTGGGAAACTTAGCAATATCATTAAAAGAATAATATTTGGTGATTGTAGTAGTATTGATGATTCAAAAATCTCTACTTCTTTAATTGAACGGGAAAATTTAAATTTAAGGCAAGAAAACAAAAGATTAGCAAGAAAAACATTAGCTTATTCCAAAGAAGATGAATGGCTACAATATCAAGTTACTTTGCAAATGACTTCACATAACTTCACACGACCACATGCAGCTCTTAAAAAAGAAAATTTAAAACAAATAAATGGTAAAACATGGAAAAAACACGATAAAATGACACCCATGATGTCTATAGGTCGTACAAAACATATATGGTCTTTAAAAGAATTATTAATATATCCTTATCACAAAAATATCAGTATATAGAAGGGTCAATACCGAATAATAAGAAAATAAAAAATATAATAAGAAAAATAATAATTATATATTTTATTTAATTTTAATTTAAATATATTATATTATTTAAAATATAAATTATACTTTAAATTAGTGTTATTTTTAAAAAATAAAGAAAAATCTTGTTTTTCTACTTTAAAATAAAATAAAAAATTTTTTAGAATTTATTTCTTAAAAACATTATCAAAGTGATTTTAGAAAAATTTAAAAACAATTAATACTTACAAATTTTATTTTCAAGGCTATAAACTAATCAATATAAAAGATATGAATAATAATAAAATGATAAATATTGAATAAATCATAAATCATTGATTTTTTAATTCTTCTACATATTCAAGACCTTTATCAAGCCATTCGTCCTTAATCAATTCATCAGTACATACAATAGCTATAACATCCCCATCAGAAATGTCTCTAATAATTCTAAATCCTTCTGGAATAATTCTAAAAGCTGCATCATAAACTCTTTTTTTAAGATTTTCATGAGGATCATCTATAACTAAATCTTTTAGATTTTTTTGCTTTCCATCTAAAATTACATTAAATCTATTAGGTTGATGAACATTTTCCCTGCCTCTTTCTCCCCATAGCTTTTTTAAAATATTTGGAAGAAAATTTTCATCTATAACTCTTATTATGGTCTTATCTTCTTCTTTATCATATTTTACAGTAGCTACATCACTAAGAGGAGTGAAACTAGAGGTTTTACCAAGTTTCATAGCTAAAATAAAAACAACTTCTTCAGGATCAACACATACTCTCATATCATTAATTGATGGAGATAGCTGAAGGTCTTGAAATATTTGTTTAATAATCATTTCATAAACCTTTGCTCCTTCTTTATCATTAGATTTAACTAACATTTTTCTCCCTCAAAAATCTCAAAAAAATTTATCATTAGATTTAACACTTACTTACCTTTAAAAATCTAGAAACTTTATCATTAAATTTAACTAACATATTCATGCCTCAATCTTGGAAATAGCTATTTTTCCTGTCTTTTACCCATTCCAGAAACTAAGAGTGCTGCACCAACTGCACCAATATGTTGAGAGTATTCAGGAACAACAACATCTATTCCACCTAAGGTTTCACTAACGGCTTTTACCAGACCGGAAATAAGGGATGTTCCTCCAACTTGAATTAAAGGTTCACGAATATCAATTTCTTGAAGCTGTTGTTCATAAACTTGTTCAGCTACTGAATGACAAGCAGCTGCAGCTACGTCTTCTTTAGATCCACCAGCAGCTAAAGTAGTAACCAAATCTTGAATACCAAAAACAATACAATAACTATTTAACATAGCCTTTTTATAATCTCCTTTCATAGCTAATGGTCCAAGTTCAGTAATATCTACATCTAATCTACGAGAAGTCATATCTAAAAATCTTCCTGAAGCTCCTGCACATATTCCTCCCATGGTAAAGTTATCAGGTATTCCATTGTTAACTGTTATAACCTTGTTATCCATTCCACCAATATCTAAAACAGTAGCTTCACCTTTTTGATGACCTGATAAATAAACAGCTCCTTTAGCATTTACAGATAATTCTTCCTGAATTAACTCTGCTTTTAATTCTCTACCAATAGTTAAACGACCATAACCAGTGGTTCCAATCCCATCAATATCATCCATGGAATAACCAGTACCTTCAAAAGCTTCATCAGCTCCTTTAGCTACAGACCCTAAAATATCCTTTGTAGCTGTCCAACCAGTGCCAATTACCTTATTATTTTCCATTAATACTACTTTAGTTGTTGTAGAACCAGAATCAACTCCAAGAGTCAGTCCTTCCTGTTTTTCACGAGCTAAAATACTTCTTCTAGCTACGGTAGTAGCTAATGCTTCCATTCTGATAAATAACTCATCAGCTTTTGTTCTTTCTGTAAATGAGTAAGTTACTACAGGAATTCTTGTATTTTCTTGGATAAATCTTCTTACTTCATTTCGAACTAATGCCCCTTCAGCACATCTAAAACAAGTAGCTATAAATACTGCATCAGTTTTACTTTTCCCTTCAACAATGGACATAGCTCTAGCAATCATTAATTTTAAGCTTGAGCTTTGAGCAGAAAATCCAAATTTTTCATAAGCTTCATCAATATATTCAAGGTCAATTTCAGGAATTATTATTTCTGCACCAAAAGTAGTAGCTGCTTTTTCAATCTCTTTTTGAATTCCACTATACTCAGTACCACATGAAATCAAAGCTATTTTAACCATTGTTTTCCTCCTTTACATCATTTTCCCCATTTTTTGCATTTTTTTCTTCATTGGAATCATTTGATAAGCTAAGGGAATCTAAAAATGTGTTAATTTTATTTACCATATCGGTAGTTTCATCTTTAGTTTTAGGATAGATTAACTCAAGAGTTGGAACTCCTCCTTTTCTTAGATAAAAAATAGCTAATTCATTAGTTCTTGCACATCCAATACATCCAAATCCAAAAGGAGCATCATCAACTATAATAGCTGCTTCTGCTTCATCAAGTAATGGTCCAATAATCGACATTCTACCACGTACTCCAGAAGGAACTTCAATAGCTGCATACTTTAATCCTTTAATCGGATCTTCTTCCGTGATATTCATTGGAGGAGAATCTATATCCGGATCTTTGACTTTTTGTCTAATAGCTTTTTGAAGAGCAAGAGCTTCATGACCTTTTCTTTCTATTAAATCTGCTAAAATTAGTGAATTTGGTGGAAATATAGCTACTTTTACCATTTTATCACCTTAATGAATATATGTATGTAAAAATTGTCCTTTTGCATTTAATCCCTCAATTATATTCATTATATTTTAATATTATTTTAAATAAATAATAATTTTGTGAAATACCATTATTATTATTAATATGATAGTAGTTTGTCAATGTTAAAAATCAAGGCGTTGGAAAAATTTTTGTGTTAATAATTTTTGTGTTAATAATACTATTAAAAATAATTATTCCTCATTATTTTGAAAATAAAAAGGATAATAACCATTTTTTCAAAATTATTAAATTTTTTAAGATACACTGAAATTTTATCTAGCACCATCATTTTTGACGGAGTCTAATTAAATAAATATATTTATTTAAATAATTTTTAAATAGTTTTTAAAAATCGGGAAGTTCCAGAAATTGAAGTTTAGACAACTTCTTTTTCATGAAAAATATTATTAAAATTTTTAATACTTAAATTAAATAAAAATTATTATTTTATTTGAAAAATTTGTTTTTTCAAGTTATAAACCCTATGATTTATTAGAATTTATAATAACAACATGTCATTTTTGTCAAAAGGCACAAAAGGGTTGTACACTACTTCCCAATAATAGTTGTCAGGGTCGGCAAAATATGCATGATATCCTCCCCAAAAAGCTTTTTGAGGTTTTTTGGCAATATCTGCTCCTGCTTTTCGAGCCAAGTCAATAGTTTCGTGAACTTCTTCCTTGCTTTTTACATTGTATGCTAAGGTCATTCCACTAAACCCTTGGGTTATTTTTGGAGGGTTTATTTCACTAATGTCTAGCACCAATAAATCTAAGGGATACAGCTCAAACTTTGTCCCAAAAGTATTGAAAAAGATAACTTTAGGACAATCTTCCTTTTCTTTAGTTTGAAACCCTAAACCTTCCCGATAAAATTTCACGGACTTTTCCATATCTTTCACTCCGAGAGCAATAACATTAATCCTATTCATGTTCTACACCTTTTATTACTATTCATTAATACTTTCAATTGCTCATGTCCGTCCACGACTAGTATAACTTTTTATATCAGAACATTTTTGTTAATGAAATTATAATTTATATTTATTATCCTGAAAAACATTATTAGAATTTTTAATATTTTAATTTAATAAAAAATTTCATTTTAATCCTATTAAAATAATTTTAATAATGAGCATAGTATTTAAAAAATGTTATTTA
>WRMT01000152.1 GCA_009777005.1 Methanobrevibacter sp.
TTGAAATTTTTAGCTATTTCTAGTTCTCTTTCTTCTTTTCCTTTGTCTGTTGCGTATCTAATTCTGGCTTTTTCATCTAGTTCTGCTTGTTCTGCTCTAATATATGCTAAATATTCTTTTTGATCTTGTAAAACATGTAATGTTTTTTCATACATTTTATTTACAGATTTATCCATGTTTATCACCTTTTCCATTAAATCTGAAGATGTACTCTTATTAAGAAGTAATAAAATCCTTGTTAAAGGATCATTCAAATCTAAATTACCTTTCCTTAGCTCTTTTCTAAATTTGGGTAATTCTATATAATGAATTTCTATAATATCTTCAATCATGAATTTGCTTTTTTTATCACAAAGTACTAATATACTGTGATAATCTTCTGTGGGGAGGAGATTGAAGTCGAGGAGATTGGTCATATAAGTTTTAGGTGCATTTTCATAATCATCTCCTACTTTAACAAGAACTGCGTACATTTTAGAGTTATACATGTGACTTCTTTTATGGAAACCTTTTTGAGGCTTTATTTGTGACTCAATATTCACAAGACTACCGTCATTTACCAAGACTAGAACGTCAACATTTGACTTTTTATTACCATGATGCAGTCCTTCCATCTCATTAGGCACATAATACACACTTGTGAAGGTTTCTCCAGTGAAAGTGTTAATCAAGTGCAATGTTTCATTTTCACAGCCACTTTCACCAAATATTTTAGGAAACAAATATTCATTAAGAAGGTTTAATTTTTTTCCATCTTTTTCAAATTCCAACTCTAATCACCATTATTTTACAATTTCATTAAATATATAATTTATCAATATGATGCTGTTGCACAATTATTTTTGTTCAATGCATATATAATTAAAAACTAATAATTTTTAATAAAATTAAATATATTAATATTTTGTTTAATTATAAACTAAAAATTTTCAATTTTGTTCATCAAAATAGAATTGTGCAACGACCTCATTATAAAGAATATTTTTTAATAATAATTTCTTAAATCATTTTAAATTCAATTTAAAGATTTTTAACATTATTAATAAAATTTTTATTTGTAATATTCATTAAGTAAAATATTATAATTATTTTTTTTTTAAAGTTTTAAATAATCTTTTTTGTTATTATATTCTTTTTCAATTTTTTGAAAGTGATTATATTAATTTCCACAAAATAATAAATAAAATTTTTTATTTTTTAGAAAATTTTAAAATATTAATTGTTTTATTTATATGTTTTTTATTTTTTAGAAAATTTTAAAATATTAATGAAATTATTTGTCCATATGAAAATATAATTTTGCTAATAATCAAATTATCTTATCCAATTTACAACATCTTTATTTCTTCTAGGATTTCCTTGATTATCATTAGCTTTATAACCAAAAGAAACTCCATACAATGGAATATATTCTTTAGGAATATTTAAATTAGCTACATTTTTTTCATCTTTAAAATAAGAAGCTAATAATCCAATCCAGCAGGATCCAATATTTAATCCTTCTGCTGCAAGAAGCATATTTTCAATAGCTGCACTACAGTCAGCTTGAATGTGTGATGCTTTTTCATTTCCTGAAACAACAACTACTGTTGGAGCATTATGTAATATATTTCTTCTAGACTTAGCTATGCTTTCTAAAAATTCATCTCCAGAGTTTTTCATAAGTTCAATGGTTGTTTCATTGATTTCTTTGAGTAGCTCTTTATTTTGAATTACTGTAAAATACCATGGCTCTTCAGCTTTTGCAGTAGGAGCCATTATTCCAGCATTTATTATTTTCTCAATTTCTTCATCTTTTAATTGTTCTGGTTCATATTCTCTTACACTTCTACGGTTGTGTATAACCTCGAAAACATCTTTCATTTCAAACATCTCTAAATAGTGATTTAATTAACTTAGTGTTATTGTTTTTTAGTAAGTATATTTGATTTAAGTTTTTTTGAAATATATTTTTTATGTTCTAGAGCAAAGGGGTTGAATAAAAGACGTCTAAATCCTAAAAATTTTAACAAAGGTCTTTTCACACTTATTTGTCTTTTTCCCAAAAATATTTTTCTAAGCCCATCACCTAATCCTCCTCCAGTTAAAACATCCATAAAATAGTCTCCTGGTGCGGGATTTGATATTTTTAAATTATTTGCGAAGAATTCTTTCAAGTTATTCTTTCTAATAAATGCTATTAATGATGTTGTAACTATAAACAAGAATAATGTCCACCAAAAACCACCAGTTACGTAGAAACACAAACCTAAAGCTATTGCAAAAGAATGGTTTCCAACTTCTCCCATCATAATTTTACCTGCATAGTCTAATGGAGCATAACCTAAACACACTACAAGTACGATTAAAGGAATATAATATTGAAATTCTATAGTAAAATTCATTCCTACAATACTCATAAGTAAAACAGGTAAAATACTTAGAATACTCATAATAATTACTACACTGCATGTTGTACCTGGTTGCATATCTGAAATATTAATAGGTTGAATTAAAAGAGCAATCAAAATTGATGCGTATCCAAAAAGAGGGAAACCAATTATCATAACTGCTATCATCCCTATTCCACGAAGTAACTGACCCCATTCCATTTGGAAGTTACTAATTTTTCGCCTACCAATTACATCATCGATTAAGGCAAAGAATCCTATTATAAGAACCAAGTCATTAAACCCTGGTGGCAAAAATATCCCAAGTAATAAGTATGGAACTACTCCTAAAGCACGAGGAGTTCCACCACGAACTGATTGATATAAATTACTGAAGATACCTAAATAGTTTCTTTTTCCAAGATGCCGCAATAACATTGATAAAAGTCCAGTCAAAACTAAAGAAGGTATAAATGCTGTTAGATATATCTCATAATTCATATTTTTTAGTTCCTATAACATTAATCAATAAACAATATAACTATTAAAATTAAAAAAACAATTACTAATGATTTAAAGGTTTAAAACATAATATATTTTTTTAAATATTTTCACCTGAGCTTTTCTCATTAAAAAATAAACTTTTTAATCATAGAGCTATTCAGTAGCCATAATGAAAATTGTATTAAAAATCTTGATATTTATTTTTGGTTAAATATAGATAATTTTTGTTTAATAATTTAACTTTAAAAATCATTGATATTTATTTTTAGTTAAATTATAGATATTTTGTTTAAATTATTAAATTTATTGTAGATAATAATGATTTCACTTATTTAACTTATATATTTATGCAATTACTTAGATTATTTAAAATTTCATTATAAATATTTTAGATTATAATATTCAAAACTTTACACTAAATAATTATAACTTATTTCTTATTACTTATAACTTATAATCAGAAAATTAATTTTTTTTATTAAAAAAATATTTTTGCACAATAAAAAAATTAAGTTAATTATAAAAAATATCTATTAAAATTGATAATAAGTAAAAAAATCAATATGTCTTCTTTTTTAAGTTTATTTATCAAAAATTAATAAAATAAATATAAAATTAATATATATTAGTGGGTTAAATTAATCAATATGCTGAATAGTAGGATTAATAATTTTTAAAAATTATGATATTGAATTAAGGGAGTATAAAATGAATATTTAGCTGTTGTTTGTGTAGCTTTAGTTTGTTGGGGGGTTTTGTTGTTGTTTGTGTAGTTTTATTTTTTAGGGGTTTTTTCGTTGTTGTTGTTTGTGTAGATTAGCTTATTGGGTATCTAAGTATTGCTGCTAATCCTCCTAAAGATTCTAATTGTTTTCCACCTTCATGTTCACTACTTATAACCATGACTTCTCCAGCCATATTTTCAATCAAATCCATAACTTTTTCAAGATTTTCAGACCTTATCACCTTGTCCAAAACTAATAATTTCTCAATAGCTCCTGCATTAGCTCCAGTTACAACTTGATTTTTTCCATAAGCTATTTTTGATGAAGATTTAGCTATTTCTTGGAGAATTTTTTCAATAGCTGACATTTCATGAGCTATTCGGTTTTCAGCTGTTAATTTTTCAACGGTTCCTTTTTTTAGAACTTCTTGTATTCCTGGTCTTCCCCCAGCACCAGTACTTTCTAAAATAGCTTTTTTAGCTATTTCGCCGTGTTTTTCTTCTAAATACTTGAAAAAATCATTTTTAACAAATCCTGGACCTGCGATAACAATACTTTCCACATCTTTAAATTTCAAAAGAGAATTAACAACACTTTGATAGAATCCATCCACAGTTTTTTGACGGTTTTTATCTATAATTCTTTTACCTGAGATATTACCAATTATAGGACCGTAATATTCAATACCAAATTGTCTTATTAGTCCAAGTTCTGCTACATCATCTTCTAATACTAAAACAATAGCTGATAATTTTTTAGAAGATTTGACTGCATGTTTAAGTCTTTTAATAACCCATTTGGACCAATGAAACTTTGAAATCTTTAAAGGATTATTTATTTTAGCTTCAATAGTATGATGAGATCCAAGGGGGATTAAATCTTCTGGTCCACTAACAATTGAACCAATTATTCTTAGCTTACCTGTGAATATATGAAAGTTAATACTTTCAACTTTAATTCCTAAAAAAAAGGTTTTTTTAATGCCTCGGTCATTTCTTAGCTTATCCCCACTAGTATCTTGAATTCTTCTAGTAGTTTTAGAGGATACTTTATCTCCTTTTTGAATAATATGTGATAAATGCCAAAGGTCATCTAAAGTTTCTGGAATTATTCCCATCAATCCTTTTTTTTCATCTTGAAATGTAATTTTCATATATTATCCTCTACTTAAATTAATCAATAGCTATTTTTAGAAAAATATAGTCAAATAAAATAATATTTTTATTCTAGAATGATATTTAGAAAGACCATGTGATATTTTTATTTTTATTTTTATTCTAGAATGATACTTAGAAAGACTATGTAATAATTTTTATTTTTTATTAAAAAATAAATATTATTTTGAAAAATTTAATATAATATAAGAAATTAAAGATATAAGTAGTTTTTAGCTATTCTTAATTAATTACTAAAAAGAATGAAATATGGATTTTAGCTATTTTTTTTAATAAATAACTTATTTTTGAGTAAATACATTAATTTTTAGTTAATTACTTACTTTTTAGTAAATAATTAATTTTAAAAATAGATTAAAAATTATAATGATTTTTAAAAATTATTATATTAATTTCATAAATTTACAAAAATATTTATTAAAATTTTTATTAATAACTTATTAAAAAATTAATTAATTTAGTTTTTAATTAAAAAATAAACATTTTAAAAAAATTAAATAAAACAGTAATGTAACATTAACAAAGTATAATAATGTGTTAATAAAGTTAATATATTCAAATTAAATTTAATATATTCAAATTAAATTTAATATATGATAATATTCAGTAATAATCTATCAACTTAAATTAAAATAATTATTGTCATTTAATTTAAATTAAAACAAATAATAGGGATTGCATGGCAGAATATAGTGTAACAAATTCAATAATTATCAGCTTGATTCTTGGAGCTATTTTAACATTTTTATTTGACAACATTTTTGTGGTTACTTTCATAGGATTCATAGCTACTTACATTGTTAATAAAAGAAATAAAAGCTATGTAATTGGTATACAAGCTTCCTTAATTTTTGCAATTTTGAACTTCTTCATTGGAATGATTTTGGTTCCAAATATTCCTTCATATATAGCTGAGCAAATTTCATTTGATCCTATAAATTTTTTCATAGGATTTCTATTAACTTGTATTATCAGTGGAATTTTAGGATTTTTAGGAGGTTTCATTGCTGAGAAGGCTTATAAACGAATACATTCTGAAGAATATGACTATTAATTTATTAAGGGACAATAGGAATAATCATTATTAATAACTAGAAATAGCTAAAAATAACTAATAAGTTCATAAAAAAGGAAGATATTAGTTATGTTTAATGTTAATTCTTAAAAGAATTATTGATTAAAGAAAATATTAGTTATGTTAGGGTAATTCCTAATAAAATTATAAAAAAAAGAAAATTAGCTAACTAAAATTAAAAAAATAGTTTAATTGATTAAATTAACAAAATAACAATATAAACGATAAGATTTAAGGAAATATAAAATGAAAATAGCTATAATTGGTGGAACAAAAGGACTTGGAAAAACATTAGCTATGATTTTATCCCATGAAAATTTTGATATTACCATAACTGGAAGGGATAAATCTTATGGTGAAAAAGTTGCAAAAGAGTTAGGGGTTAAATACTCAAATAATAATCAAAAAACAGCTTCTTTAAATGAAATTGTTATAATTGCTGTTCCAATAGCTAATGTGAATGATGTTATTAAAGAAATAGCTACTTTTCTTCAAAAGGGTTCATTACTTTTAGATGTTACTTCTGTAAAAGTTGGTCCAAGTGAAGCTATGGATAAATTATTACCTGGACATGTTGAATTCATCCCTACCCATCCTGTATTTGGTCCACGAACTAGTAGCTTAAATGGACAAGTTGTAGTTTTAACTCCTCTTAAAAAAGGAAAATGGTATTTGAAAATTTTTAATTTCTTAAAAAACCATAAAGTAAGAATAATAGAATCATCTCCAAAAGAACATGATGACATGATGGCTGTTGTTCAAATTTTAACTCATTTTTCATATATTTCAACAGCTGTAGCTATGGAAAAGCTTGGAGTTAATATTAGTCAAACACGTAAATTTGCAAGTCCTATTTACAATCTTATGGTAGATATGATTTCGAGGATTACATCACAAAATCCATTTTTAACCTATTCTATACAAATTGAAAATGAAAGTGGTGAGAAAGTAAGAGAAGTTTTTGCAGAATCTGTAAATGAATTAAAAGATGTTTTATTTTTACAAGAAGAAGATGATTTTGTAAAAATAGTTTCTGCAGCTGTGGAAAATATGGATGATATTCAAGCTGCACTTGGAAGAAGTGATAAAGCTATCGATTCATTAACAAGAGAGTTGACTCTACTTAAAAAATCAATTGGTGAGGAAATAGCTATTAAACATATTTATTCTGAAAAAGAATATATTGGAGTTTTAGAAGAATTAGATCCTGATTATCTAACAATAGCTACTGAAAATGGGTTTAAAAAACTAAAAATAGCTAATATTAAAATATTGGATGTTAAACCCTTAGATGGGTCTTAATTGGATTTAAAGATATTTATAATAATGTTTCTATTTAATTCTTAATTTATATCTTAGTAATATAATATAGAGCTATTTTTTTTGTTAAAATATATTATAAATTGTATTTAATATATTATTTCATCAATTATTCTTAGATAGTTATTTTTTTGCAAAATAATAATCATATTGTTTAATTAAACTAATTTTTGGAAAAGATTTATCATTTAAATAAATACATCTGGTTTCCCAT
>WRMT01000153.1 GCA_009777005.1 Methanobrevibacter sp.
AAAATTTATTTAATTTCTAATAAAATCTAATTCAATAAAATTAATTTTAATAAATATTATCTTATTGAAAATTATACTTTATATAATTTCTTATATTTTAAATAAATTACATATTATTAGCTTTACAAGATTTATAATTAAAAATAGATACAAATTATAAAAACAAACAAACATCTTGCTAAAATTATCATTTGTTAGAAAAACAAAACCATGACAATACATGAAAAAAGCTATTGTTCTCTTTTAAAACTGGAGCATGAAAATGTCTAAAAAACAATCATTTACTAATAAACAGATACTTAACAACAGCTGTAAAAAGGAAGTAAAATCTTTTATTAGAAAAAATAAGATTGATTTAATATTTATTTCTTTAATAGCTATTTTTACATTGATAATTGTTTATTTATTAATCAATATTAATAATCAATTAGGTATATACTGCTCTGATGTTTTCATATACTTGTTAAATTCCCTTAATTTTGCAGGTTATTCAATTGGAACTAGATCAACAATGTATTTATCCCCAATTATTTGTTTTTTAACCTCTTTAATTTTTAAAACTGGTTTTATTAACCAAGTTGCAATATTTACAGTAACAGGATTGTTTTTTCCAATAGCTTCAATAGGATTATATTTGCTTTGTAGACTACATCTTAATAAACTCATTAGTCTTTTTGCAGCTTTTTTATTCATTAATTTTTCATTGAATATTTTATGGGCAGCTAATGGTTCTTTAGATATACCTGCAATAGCTATTTCCATTTGGATAATGTATTTTTCTGTGTTAGCTGTGGATAAAGATCCTAAATATTTTACAATAGCTTTTCCTCTTTTTGTAATAGGGTTTTTCACACGATACACAGTAGGATTTATATTACCCTTAATGATACTATATATATTATTTAAAATTGATTTATTCAATAAAATCAAATTAATTTTTGATAAAAAACTATTTAAAAGAAATATTAATAATTTAATCAAATCAAAATCATTTAAATATTCTACTATTGGAATTGTTATAGCTACTGGAATTTTAACAGCAGTTTTAAGCGTATTGTTAAAATTTGGCTCTAATTTAACTTTCATCAGTCAAACTCAAGATGTGATTTCTGGTGGTAAAGGTTCAACAATTGATCCCGGATTTAACCCTGATTCATTGTTTTATTTAACAAATCTTCCAAATTTTATTTCTTCAACTAAAATTAGCTTCGATGGACCAATTCCTATTTTAGAGGATCCTACCTTATTATCATATTTTATCCTTGGATTGATAATTTTAGGATTTTTATTTTATATTTCTAAAATACTTATTAAATTAAAAAATAGAAATATAATTGATAAAAAAGAAGAACAAAGTGTTAGTGTTAAAATAGCTAATGAAAAAGAAAATATCGACGTTGAAATACCTACTTCAAATAAATATTCACGAAAATTTCATAAGATACTGCCCATTGAAATAGCATATATCAAAATTATAGGAGTAGCTATGCTTTCTGTAGTTTTAATAGCTACCTATAAAGAAGTATCTTCAGTTATTAGTGAAGTTTTATTTTTGATAAATATTTTATTAGTTTTTAATATTTTAAATAAATATTCTATTAAAGACTTAAATTTCAATTTATCAATGTTTTCATGGTTTATAGTGTATTTAATCTTCTTTAGCTTTACTAATATTAAAGTAGATAGATATTTTATAACTGTGATGCCCGTGATTGCATATTTTGCTGCATATTCTCTTAATTTCTTAATTAATGAAATAAATAAAATAAATTTTGTAAAAAATAATCTTTTCATAAAATTAAATATTCCTTTTAATTCAAATAAACTATCAAATTCAAAAACACCTCTAAACACAAACAAACTATCAAATTTAAATAAGTTATTTAAAATATTTAAACAAGATAATGAAGATAGTCCAGTAAATGAGAGTGTAATAAATAACATGAAAACAGAACAAAATACTCTTGCAAATGAAAAAATAATAGCTAATGAGAAAATTAAAGAAAGCAAATGCATAGACGATGATAATTCTCAAAAATCAATTTTAAGCATAACCCTTCCTATTATATTGATAATAATATTTTTAATGTCTACATTTACTCACTTAGAAACCATACCTACAAAAAATGATGTAATACAAGATCCAATCAAAGCATCTGAATGGTTAATGAGCTATGATCCTGATTATGATTCAAAAGTTATTTGGACACATAATCGCAGATATTATGCATGGTACCTTAAAACTAATGTTTCAGGAGCATATGAAACAGATTTACCTAAATTAAAAGAAAATAATGTTTCATATCTTATTTTTAATAAATACATTCTTATTGAAAATTATACTTTAATTAAAAGCTATAATCATGTTTATATTTACAAAAAAATCCTATAAAATCATATAGTTATGAACTAATTGAAATAATTATTTTAAAACAATTAGCTTTTTTTTAGCTATTGGTTGGAATAACTTATTTGAGTAAAAAATTTTTTTATAATTTAAAATATAATGAATTAATAAATAAACTAATAAAAAATATTTATGGTGTCAAAATGGATATTTTACACGTTGTCCCCTCATTTTATCCTTGTTTAAGTGCAGGAGGAGTAGTTAATGCTTCTTATCAGCTATCTAAAAAACAAGTTGAAAGAGGAAATAAAGTTTCTGTTTTTACAACAGATAGCTGTAAAAACCGTTTAAAACTTGAAAAACATTATGATGTTAATGTTAATGGAGTAAACACTTATTACTTTAAAAATTTATCAAATCACCTAAAATCATCATATTTAATAGACACTCCCTTTGCAATGCCCTTTAAAACAAGTGAAATAATAAAAAATTACGAAATATTGCATATCCATGAACATAGACACTCATTAGCTATTATAGCTATTCATCATGCTCTTAAAAATAATAGTCCTTATGTCCTTCAAGCTCATGGATCAGTTCTGCCTTTTTTTCAAAAAGAGTCTCTTAAAAAAATTTTTGATAAAATATGGGGGTTTAAAATTCTTCATAATGCTTCAAAAGTCTTAGCATTAACTGAAGTTGAAAAAAAACAATATTTAAAAATGGGTGTAAAGGAAGAAAATATTGAAATTGTTCCTTTAGGTATAAACCTCACAGAATATAACAGTTTACCTTCAAAAGGGAAATTTCGCTCAAAGTTTGCAATAGCTAATGAAGATAAATTAATTTTATTCATTGGAAGGATTCATAGAATTAAAGGATTGGAACTCTTAGTAAAATCATTTAAATTATTAAAATATGATTTAAAAGATGAATTAAATAATTCTAATTTAAAATTAGCTATTGTTGGACCTGATGATGGTTTTTTAGAAGAATTAAATAAACTTATCCAAAAGTTAAACTTAAAAGAAGACATAATATTAACAGGACCTTTATTTGAAGAGAATAAAAAATCAGCTATTGTTGATTCAGATATTTTTGTAATGCCTTCTAAATATGAATCATTTACAACCAGTGGACTTGAAGCTATGGCTTGTGAGAAACCATTAGTTTTAACAAAAAATAACCATATTAATACTTGGGTAAATAATAATGTTGGATTTTCATGTGATTATGATGAAATAGATCTTGCAAATTCTATTAAAAAGCTATTAATTGATGAAAAACTAATTAAAAAGTTTGGAAAAAGTGGCAGAAAATTAATTGAAGAAAAATACAATTGGAATTCTGTAGAAAAGCAAATAAAGAACATATATGACATTATTTTGGAATAAACCCAAATTAAATCTCTCCAATTAATACTTGAATTAGAAACACCCATTTGATAATTTTTATCTTAATAATTTTTAACTTATTTTATCATTATTAAATTGTGTCAAAGTTTTAAACTCATGAAAAAAATATTCAACATAATATATAACTCCTAATTATAATACATATATTATAATCAAGACATATAATTCTTAATAGTAATATATATTTCATAATTACAATACATAATTCCGAATAAAGATACATATCACATAATAAAAATATATAATTCCCAATTAAGATATATATCACATAATTAAGATATATATCACATAATTAAGATATATATTTATCATTTGGATATGGAGCTTCAATGAAAATATTTGATAAGAGTTAAAATTTTGGCAACATCTCATATTTTAATTAGATTTTAAATATCCCCTATTTTAAATAAATTTTTATGGTAATGTTTAAATTAAATGAGATTATATATTTATTATATAAAAATTAATTGATTAAGTTGATTTATTAATCTTTACAAAAATTTTTATAAACTTTAAAAAATCTTTGATTAAATAAAGTTAGAAAATCTCGATTTTCTAAACTTTAAAGAAGTTTAATGTTAAAACAATTATTATAAATATTTATTAACTATCCAATAATTACAAACAAACTATTAATAAATGATGATTAATATGAAAGTAGTATCATGTAGGAACTGCGGTGCTAAATATCAATTAAATGATAATGAAAATGTTAGGGAGTATGAATGTTCTGCTTGTGCTGGAGATTTAGAATTTTTAGAAGGCTATCCTTCAATTTCATCAAAAAAAAGTACTTCAACCCCTAAAGATGATTTAAATGATTCTGAATTAGCGTATTGTACTAACTGTGGACTTAAATATCGATTAGACTGCAAAGAAGATATAAACGATTATGAATGTTCTAGTTGCTATGGAGATTTAAGATATACTAATGAAGAATATAACAAAGAATTAGATTATAGCAGAAACCAAGTTGAGGACAATACTTCTGAAAATGAATTAGCTACTAGTTCAGACAAAGAAGAAGTTCCAAATATTTCGGCTGAAAATCAAGGAGTTGCAAACATTGCAGCATCCGAAACACAGAAAGAATCAAAGTTACGAGAATCTCTCAAAGGAGAATTTCTAAATAATGTAGATAAAAAATATGCGGAAGAAAAAGCCTCAGTAGCTACTAAAAGTAGCTATGAAAAAGTTGAAAAAGTTCCTAAATCTGAAGATATTGATGTTGATTCTAAAAATATTAAATTCCTGAAAAAAACAAATAAAACTGATTTAAAAAAGAGTGCCATTAAAAATAAAGAAAAGGAAACAAAAAAACCAGATGAAAAAGAAACAAAAGACAAAAACAAACAAGAAACAAAAAAACCAACTGAAAAAAAACCAAAAAAACAAGAAACAAAAGACAAAACCAAACAAGAAACAAAAAAAACAGACAAACAAAAGACAAAAGACAAAACCAAACAAGAAACAAAAAAACCAGATGAAAAAGAAACAAAAAAACCAGACAAACAAGAAACAAAAGACAAAACCAAACAAGAAACAAAAAAATCAGATGAAAAAGAAACAAAAATAGATGTTAAAAAATCTTTTAAAATGAAGAAAAAGGATGAAAAGAAAACAGCCGAAAAAAAATCCACACAAAAAATTCAAAAAGAGGAAACATCTGCTAAAGATAAATCAGCTGAAAATTCTAAAAAATCATCAATTCCAGATAAAAAATCAAAAACTGATAAACGTGACTTAGTTGTTAATCCTAAAATTAAAAACAAAAGATATCATGATTTTTTCATAGAAATCGGCCTCATAATTGTTCTTGTCGGAGTAATAGATTTAGTTTTAACACAATGGAGAGCATTCAGTATTGTGTTTGTTATAATAGGAATTATTGTTTTTATCATTGGTTTGATTTTAAACAAACAACATGGGGATTCTAAAGAAAGGGAAAAATTAGTTAGAGAAAAATTACTTACCCTCCCTAAAGACTTTTATGTGCTTTCATATGTTAAGTTACCTGATACAGATTCAGGAATTGATCATGTTGTAATTGGTCCAACAGGAATATTTACAATATTTACTCAAAAATACAAAACTAAAAACAATAAAAGAAAACCATCATTAGCTATAGCTACATATTCCTCATTTAAAAATGAGGACCTTGATATTAACAGAAAAACTATCTTAAATTTTGATAAAAAAGAAAAAATTAAGTTTGAAGATAATAATGATGTAAAACAAAAATCTATTCAATTAACTAAAAATTTAATTGAATATTTAGGTGAAAATGGTTTAAATAAATTCTATATTGAACCTCTTGTTTGTTTTATTAACAAAAAGGTATCAATCATTAATATCGTTTTAACTGATGAAGATTTGTTTTTAGAAGAATTATTAACAAAAATATCTAATGAAAAAACGAAACTAGATTATACAACACTTAATAAATGTGCTACATTATTATCTGAATATAGTGCAGAATCTTCATAAGTTTTTTTATTTTTAAATTTATACTTATTTTTATCTTTAAAAACAATTATTAAGTGTAAATTTAAAACATTATACTTATTTTTAATTTTAAAAACAATATTAAGTATAAATTTAAAACATTATACTTATTTTTATCTTTAAAAACAATTATTAAGTATAAATTTAAAACATTATACCTATTTTTATTTTTTAAAATCAATATTAATTAATATGTATCAATTTTAATATTTTTTTAATAAGAAAATAATTAATCAGAATTAAATATTATTTTTAATTAGTATAACTCTTCTGATTTAATTTAAATCAAAATGATTTTAATTATAATAATTTACAAGCACCACAACCAGGTATAATATGGAGATATAATGAACTTTATTGATTATTTTTATAAACATTATCAAAATTTCAAGAGAAATAGCTATGGAAAAAAAGTTAAAAAAATAGCTGCTAAGTGTGGAAAAGATTTAAGAGTAAATAATCCATCATATGTAAGTGAAAATACTTTTTTAGGAGATAATGTTAACTTTAATGGAATGAAAATTCAGGGAAAAGGAAAAGTGATTATTGGAAATAATTTTCACTCTGGAATTGACTGTATGATAATTACAGACATTCATAATTATGATGAAGGACTAGCTATTCCCTATGATAAAACTATAATCTCAAAAGATGTAGCTATTGAAGATAATGTATGGCTGGGAAATAGAGTTATGATTCTTCCAGGAGTTAAAATTGAAGAAGGAGCTATTATTCAAGCAGGAAGTGTTGTGGTAAATAATATTGAAAAATATGCAATAGCTGGAGGACACCCAGCTAAAGTTTTTAAACATAGGAATATTAAACACTATGAAAAATTGAAAAAAGAAAAAAAATTTCATTAATCCAATAAGAATTTTAGTAACGTTAAAACTATGATTTTATGAAATAATTATATAGTGGTTTGTAAATTTATTTTCATAAAAATCTAAATTTTGAACAATTTTTTTGGAAAATATATATCTTTTAAAAAATCTGTAAAAATATTAAAACCAGATATAATTTTTTATAAACTATTTAATTTTAATATTTATATTTTTAATAATATTTTTTATAAAAATAACTTATATTAATGATTATTTTATTAAATAAATTA
>WRMT01000154.1 GCA_009777005.1 Methanobrevibacter sp.
AAGTTTCTCACTAATAATTTCTTACTTAAAAGGAATAAATACTAATTTTTAAGTTATAATTGTGTAAGTTATAAGTTTCTCACTAATAATTTCTTACTTAAAAGGAATAAATACTAATTTTTAAGTTATAATTGTGTAAGTTATTATTGTATTTTTGATAAGTGATTTTTTTTAAGTTATAAGTTATAATTTTTTTGTAAAAGTTATAATTGTGTAAGTTATAAGTTTCTCACTAATAATTTATCACTTAAAAGGAATAAATACTAATTTTTAAGTTTTATGTTATAAGTTATAACTTTTTTTTTTTTATTATTTTATTTCTGATTGTGTTTTTAAGTTATAATTGTGTAAGTTATAAGTTTCTCACTAATAATTTATTACTTAAAAGGAATAAATACTAATTTTTAAGTTTTAAATTATAAGTTATAACTAATCCTTTTTTTATTTCAAAAATTTAAGTAAGATAAGAATTATAAGTTATATAATACAATTTACTTTATAATTTTTCAAATTTTTACTTTGTTAAAATAATAAATATTATAATTAATCTTAATCGTGGTTTTTATGAATGAAAAAATTGATTTAAAGTCTGATGAAGTTTTAAACTATGTAAAATTGAATGTCAAAGAAGAAGATACTTTAGAAATATCATATAACCGAATATTCGCACCTGGTGAAGTTTTGGATGTGAGAACTTATGAAGAATTTGGTGAGGAAAATGTAGTGGTTTCTCTACAATTAAATGGAGAACTTGTCAATGATGTAGTTGAAATTAATTTAAACGATATAAAAGACGATTTAATAGAAGTTTGCCATATAACTGGCGAAAAAGAAACACTTATTGTTGTGAAAGAGTAATAACTAGATTTTCACATAATTAAGATATTTTTAAAAGGCAAAATAAGTCAAAAAACTTAGTTACTTTCTATATGTATTAGATTAGGAATATAATTGTAATAGGAATATAATTAACATAATTTTTTTCTTATGTAGGTGGAATAATGATTACAAAAGAATTAGAAATGGATTGTGATTTAGCTATAAAGTATATTAAAGAAAATGTGAATATTCATGATATATTGGAACTTTCTTATAATAGAGTATTTACTCCAGGAGAAGTTTTAAATGTTGATACTTCTGAATACAACGGAAAAGAAGGGTTAAAGGTTTTGATTCATGTTTCAGAAGATACTTTTACATCAACAGTTGAAGTTGATCTTGAAGAAATAAAAGATGAATTAATTGAAATTACTCATATTCCTAAAAATAAAGATGAAAAAACAGTTATTTTAATAGAAAGATGTGAAATTTAGTTATTTTTAAAAATTAGCTAGATAAATTATTGATTAAATCGTTCATAATCACTAATTATATTAACATTCAATGATTTAAAGCTAATATATATTTCTTTATTTTTTTTCACAGACAATATATCTGCTGAACTTTTGGTCAAAAGTCCTTTAAATATATGGTCATCAATAGCTACATTTACTAAGACAGTAGGTCCAGATTCAATGATTTCTAGTATTTTTCCTTTCATTTGATTTCTTGCAGAAGATTCAAATTTTTCATTGGAAAAAATAATGTTTTCAGGACGAATAGCTATTAAAACTTTAATTCTTTCATGATCATGCTGTTTTTTTTTAGTTATATCCTTTTTGTATTTTTTATTTATTTTAGTTATACAATATATATCTGAACTGTTTATAATTGTTCCATGACCTATTTCTATTTTAGCTACTTCTGGACTTATTTCAATAATGTTTCCTTCAAAAATATTTTGAACTCCAACAAAGTCAGCTACAAAATTATTTTCAGGACGTGAAAAAACTTCGGTAGTACTGTCCAACTGATGTATTTTTCCATCTTTCATAACACCTACTCTATCTGCTAAATTCCAAACATCATTAAAGTTATGTGTAACATGAATGCATGTTGTTTTATATTCTTTACAAACATTTTTAATTAAGGATGTTAGTTTAGCTTGTGTTGAAACATCTAAAGCACTAAATGGTTCATCCATCAAAATCATTTTTGGCTCAACAATAAGTGCTCTAGCAAGTGCTGCTCTTTGAGATTCCCCTCCACTTAATGTATCAATGTTTCTGTGTAATATATGCTCAATTTTCATCTTTTTAGCTATTTTGTTGATTTTTTCAGCTACTTCTTCCTTTGAAAATTTTTTTTGGGCACCATAAGCTATGTTATCATAAACATCCATATTTGGGAATAAAACAGTATCTTGATAAACTATACTGATTTCACGAACTTCAGGAGGAACATCATTTAAAAGTTTATTTTTTAATTTAATTGTTCCTTTAGTGGGGTTATAAAAACCAATTATGGTTTCAAGCAAGACGGATTTTCCTGATCCTGTAGGTCCAATTAATACTAGATATTCTCCTTTTTCAAGATTTAAATTAATATTTTTTAAATGAAATTCTCCTAAATCTACAGATAAATCTTCAATTTCTAAATACATTATTAATCAAACCTATTTGCTTGTATTTCATTGTTTTTATTGTTATTTTATAATTTTTTATAATTTTAATAATTTTTATCATTATTTTCATTATTTTTATTTTTATTTTTTATTTTTTTTTATAATTTTAATAATTTTTATCATTATTTTCATTATTTTTAATAATTTTTATTATTATTCTTTATTTTTTTAAAAGCTTGAAGTATAGCTTTCTTTTGCATACTTTTCCATAACAGCTATTGTTATAAAAGAAATTATTACCAATAGGATTCCCGCAGTTATAGATAAGTCAATATCTCCAGTTGAAAGATTCAAATACATAGAAACAGCTAATGTTTCAGTTTTCATTAATATCCCTCCTCCAACAAAAAGAACTGATGCAAATGTTCCTATACAACGAGCAATAGCTATTATTATAGTAGCAAAAAGACCCTTTTTAGCTAGTGGTAATGTAACATTATAAAAAGTAGCTATTTCTCCATATCCTAAGCTACGTGATACAAATTCATATCTGGGGTCTATATAATTAAATGTGGAGTATAAAGTCTTTACTGCAAAAGGCAGAGCTACAAAAAATTGAGCAATGATAACTCCTGTGGTATTAAAGACGAGTTCAATTCCTAGGATTTCAAGATAATCTCCTATTCCATTAGATCCTAAAAACATTAAAAGAGCAATACCAACAACAATTTCTGGAAATGCCATAGGCAAATCAATTATAATTTTGAACAATCTTTTCAATGGAAATTCATATCTAGCTAATGTATAAGCCATTGGAATGCAACAAATCATAATAACGGTTGCAGATATTAGAGAAGTAAATAATGTTAATGAAACTGCAAAAGCCATTTCTTCGGAGAATAAAGCATTTATAAATCCATCAAAAGTCGGTATTAAAAACATGCTTCCTATAACTACAAAAAATACTAGTGTAATAGCTATTGTTACTCCAATAAAGATTAATTCAAATTTTGATCGCATGTTTTTTACACCTTAACTCTTTGTTAATATATTTATTTCTTTTCATTGATTAGATTATTGTTTATAGTATTTAAATAAATAAAAAAAATAGGGAATATTAATCATATTTATATTAAAGTTTATAATTTTTAAAGGTTCTATCGATTACTATACTTTGATTATTCTATTTTTTATTAATTAATAATATTTTTTAAAAATTAAATCGAAAGGTATTTATATTATGTTATTGATAAGAATATTTATTTACATCGATTTGATAAAATATTAATTATTTTCCTGAAATTTAAGAATTTTTCCTAAGAAATTTAAAGAAGTAAATTTTATCCATTTTAATGGTTAGATAGACCATAATCTTCAAATTTAATATTTGGAATTATTTGGACAGTTAAAATATTGTACTAGAAAATATCATGAAATAATGATAAATTAATAGCTTGATTTATTGATTAAATAAATTAATAGCTTGATTTATTGATTAAATAAATTAATAGCTTGATTTACTGATTAAATAAATCTATAGAGCTTATTGCTGGTCGTGTAAGATTTGGTTCATAGATGAGGCGAAATTTCATTGAAACATGAAACAATCCTTGAAAAAACTAAGATTCAACATAATTTTCAGTCTGTTTCGTTTTTCTTCCTTTAAAAATCATAGGTACTAATAATCTTTGATTCATCTTCCATAATTTTACTTGCACTTAATGACATGGATGTTTACACCAAAAACATGTTTAATTTAATAATAGATTACATTATCTTTTTATAGCTAAAAGAACTCCCAAAGATGGATTTTAAGATAATATGAAAATTTGGAATAAATATGTAACAATAAGTGTTTTAATATTGCTGCCAATTTTTCTATTTTTTCTTTCTTTTCTGCTTGGAAGATTTCCAATTTCTCCGTTGGAAGTAATATTAACTTTATTAAGTCCAATAAATTCAAATTTTACAGTTTCACCAGCAATAAGCTCTATAGTTTTTAATATCAGACTTCCTAGAATAATAGCTGCAATGTTAGTTGGAGCTTCTTTAGCTATAGCTGGAGCAGCTTTTCAAGGAATATTTAAAAATCCTTTAGTGTCATCAGATATACTTGGAGTGTCAGCTGGTTCTGGTTTTGGGGCTTGTCTTGCAATTTTATTAGCTGCAGGAAATTGGATGATTCAAATATTTGCATTTTTGTTTGGACTAATTTCTGTTTTAATTACTTATCTAATTTCTAAAACTTATAAAACCGGAGGTATTTTGGTTTTAGTATTATCTGGTGTAGCTATATCTGCTTTTTTTAATGCTTTGATTTCAGGAGCTAAGTTTATTGCAGATCCTTATGATAAATTACCTCAAATTACATATTGGCTAATGGGTAGCTTATCTTCAATAAATCTTGATAAATTATTGGTTATAATAATACCAATTTTTTCAGGAATTTTTGTTTTGTTGTTACTGCGATGGAGATTAAATGTTTTAGCAATGGGTGATGAAGAAGCTCAATCTTTAGGTGTTAATCCTCAAAAATTCAGAGCTATTCTTATAATAGCTTGTACTTTATTAACAGCAGCAGCAGTTTCTGTTAGTGGAATTATTGGATGGGTTGGACTGTTAATTCCCCACATTTGTCGCATGATTGTAGGACCAGATCATAAAAAATTACTTCCAGCATGTTTGAGTATTGGAGCTAGTTTTCTTCTTTTAATAGATAATGTTTCAAGAACAGCAATAGCTATTGAAGTACCAATCGGGATTTTAACTGCAATAATTGGAGTACCAGTATTTTTATACTTACTTAGAAGAGGGTATTCTCAGTGGTCTTGAATTAATAAATAATCTACTGATTGTTGTTAATATTAAGTTATTATTCAAATTTTAAAAATTAATATAATCTATTTTTATCATTGGGGTGATTTGATTAAATTAGAGGAAAAAATTTCAGATCCTAAAAAACTCGACTGGGAGTATTTTTGGAGAAAAGAACATAGAAAAAGAGATGAAAAAGAAAAAGATTGGGATAAAATAGCTATTAAATTTGGAAAATGGATTGAAAATGATGATTATGCTGAAAAATTAATTAATAAATTAATTATAGAAAAATCTGACACAATTTTAGACTTAGGTTGTGGTGAAGGAACAATAAGTATTCCATTAGCTAAAAAATCCTCAAAGTTAACAGCCATTGATTTATCAGAAAGAATGTTAGAGCAAATAATTGAAAAAGCAAATAAGGAAGGTTTAAACAATATTAACACTAAAAAGATGGATTTAAGAGATATAAATCTTAATAATGTAGGTCCTCACGATGTTGTAATAGCTTCTAGGTCAGTTAATTCCATTTTTTCAATTAAGGATTTTTTAAAAAATCTCAATGAAATAGCTAATAAATATGTATATCTAACGATATTCGGAGCTGAAAACAAGAAATATGAGAAGGTTGTAGCAGAACTTCTTAATAAAGATTATAAAACCTATCCTCATTATAGCTATATTTTTAACTTATTAGTAAATATAGGAATATCTCCTAATGCTGAAAATCTCTATTGTGAAAGTAGTATAGAATATGAAAACATGGAAGATGCATTAAAGAGGATTGCTTGGAGATTAGGTGGATTAAATTTTGAAGAAAATAAAATATTGAAAAAACACTTAGAAGAAATTCTTGTATTAAATCAAAGAGGAAAACTTGAAAATCCTTTTGAAAAAGCTGAATGGGTTTTAATTTGGTGGAAAAAGGAAGGTAATTAGTTAATTATTTTTTAGTTAATTATTTTTTAGTTAATTATTTTTTAGCTAATTATATAGTTTATTTGGTTTTTTTAATGGTGTTAAAATGGAAAAAATAATTGAAGTTAAGGAAATATCTTTTTCATATAATAATGGAGATAATAATATTTTTGAAAATATTAGTTTTAGTATTAATAAAGGAGATGTTTTATGTATTTTAGGACCTAATGGAACAGGAAAAACCACATTACTTAAATGTTTAAATGGTTTACAAGATATTAAATCAGGGGAAATTTTATTAAATGGAAAAAATCTAAAGTCAATGCCTTTTCCTGAGATTTCTAAATTAGTGGGATACATTGCTCAAGGACACGTTTCAACCTTTCCATTTTCTGTTATTGATGTTGTTTTAATGGGAAGATCTCCCTACATAAGTTTAACAGATTCTCCTATGGAAAAAGATTTTAAAATAGCTGAAAGGTCCTTAAAAGATTTAGGAATTCTAGACATGAGGGATAGACCTTACACAACTTTAAGTGGGGGAGAAAAACAGTTAGTATTTTTAGCTAGAGTTTTAACACAAGAACCAAAGCTACTTATTTTAGATGAGCCTACTTCACATTTAGACTTTGGAAATCAGATTAGACTACTTGAACTTATTGAAAATCTTTCAAAAAAAGGATTAGCTATTATCATGTCTTCTCATTTTCCAGACCACACTTTTTTAGGTTCTAATAAAGTAGCTATACTGAAAAATAAGAATTTCATAGCTTTAGGTGATCCTTTAAATGTCATAACTAAAGATAATCTTAAAAAAGCTTATGATATTGACATCGAGCTTATTGAGGTTTCAAAGAGTAGAAAAGTTTGTGTTCCTTTAAGATGTGATATTTCAGTAGAATTTGATAATTTAGCTAAATGAATATTATTGATTTGGATATTAATTAACATTTGGATAATAATTATATTAAAAAATTTTTTATATTTTTTTTTATTATTATTTATATTATTTATATTATTTTTAGATAAATGATTATAGTCATGAAAGGAAAAATTGTAATTAATCTTTTGTTAAAATATCATTTAATTTCTGATAAATATATTAATAATAGTTTTAAT
>WRMT01000155.1 GCA_009777005.1 Methanobrevibacter sp.
TACCTAAAAAAAAAATTAAAACTTATTAAAAATAATACATATTAAAAAAATATACCTAAAAAAAAATTAAAACTTATTAAAAATAATACATATTAACAAAATATAGAGGATACTTATGAAAACAATAGCTAAATCATTTCAAGCTGATTTAACTATAAAAAAATCCCAGTTTATATGCAGAATATTTAATGCTGAAAACTCAATTGAAGCTAAAAAAATAATTCAAGAGGTGAAAAATGAGTATTATGATGCTACCCATAACTGTTCTGCATATTTAACTATTGATGGAGAAGGATATGATGATGATGGAGAACCAAGTGGAACCGCTGGAAAACCCATATTAAATATCCTAAAAAAAAACGATTTAAAAAATATAGTGGCTATTGTAACTAGATATTTTGGTGGTATCAAACTCGGTGCTAGTGGTTTAGTAAGAGCTTACAGTAAATCTGTTCTTGAGGTATTAGCTATTGCCGAAATCGTTGAAATGAAACCTTATATTATTTATAAAATTATTTTTGAATATCAAAACATTAAATTCATTGATGATGAAATTAGAAATTATAAAATATTTATTTTAAATAAGAATTTTAAAGAAAAAGTTAGTTATAAAATAGCTATTGAAAAAAACAGACCTATAACTCCTTTTTTTGAAAAACTCAACCTAAAAATAAAGACTATTAAACTAGAGGAAACATATTTATATCTTGATAAAATAACAATCTGAAATATTTTAATAAATTCACTGAAAAAATAAAAAAACACTCAAAAAAAAAAAAACTATGAAAATTAAAAAATGTTTATTATTATCAAAATTACAATGAAAGTAGATAAGTATATATTGTAGTTTATGGTAAATTATTAATGCATATATATGCAAAATAATTATGACTGATATTTCAAGTGTTCTAAATTTCAGTGACAAAAAAAAGTTAGGAATCATTCAGTGACCAATAGGATTAAACGCTTGAATTAACGGAACTGATAAATGATTAAATATTAAAAATTTTGGTAAAGATATAACCTTAAATGAATTTGGAAGTCGAAAAATAACTATAGACTTCTCTCATCTATTGGTTATTGTAGGCTTTATGTTCAAGTAAGATATTATATTCAAACATACCAAATTTTAATAAATAATTATTTTTAAAGTTAAAGTGAATTTAAAAATCAACTATTAGCTATGATTTCTCTCATCATAGCTATAGAGATTTTTATTTTCATTCTAATACTTTTAAAATTTTTACTATTTTTAAAATAATTACTACTTTTAAGATTTTCACGACTTTTAAATTAATTACTACTTTTAAGATTTTCATGTCTTTAAAATAATTACTACTTTTAATAATAATTTTATTATTTTTTCTTAAATTTCTATTGTTATCTAGGGATTTTAATAGAAATATAAATCATAAACGATTTTTATTCTAATTTAATACTTAAAAACATTTATTTTTCAAAACCCCATGTAAATTTGAAGTTTTATATGATAATATCTATTTTCTTTAAAATATATTAAGCAATTCTTTTATATTTTCTAATTTTTTCAAATTTTTATGATTTTTAATTGATATCAATAATTATAACGTATACATTATCTATTAATTTAAATATAATTAATTCTAATATAATTTATAAATATAATTTTGGAGTTAAATTAATAATCAGTAAATTTTTTAAAATAAATTATTTCTATATTATATTTATTTCTTTTAAAAAATGGAATTAAAAAATTCATTTTATATATTAAGATTATTATTTGAAAAGTGTAATAAGGTGTAAATATGAAAGCAGTTGTACCTGCAGCAGGTCTTGGAACAAGATTTTTGCCAGCAACTAAAGCCCAACCAAAAGAGATGTTACCTGTTTTTGATAAACCTACTATCCAATATGTTATTGAAGAAGCAATAGCTTCTGGTATAGATGACATATTAATTGTTACAGGTAAAGGTAAAAGATCAATTGAAGATCATTTTGATAGATCCTTTGAATTAGAATATAGCTTACAAGAAAATGGAAAAGAAGATTACTTAAAAGAAGTGAAAGAGATATCGGATTTAGCTAATATTTATTATGTTCGACAAAAAGAGCAAAAAGGACTTGGAGATGCTATTTATTGTGCTAAAAAACATGTTGGTGATGAACCTTTCGCAGTTATGTTAGGAGATACAATAACAAAAGCTAATGTTCCTTGTATTAAACAATTAATTGATGTTTATAATAAGTATGGTGCTTCCACAATAGCTGTTGAAGAAGTACCATGTGAGAAAGTAGAAAGATACGGTATTATTAAAGGGAATGAAATTGAATCAAATATTTATAAAATAGAAAAGTTGGTTGAAAAGCCATCTGTTGATAAAGCACCTTCTAATTTAGCTATTATGGGAAGATATTTTTTGGAAGCTGAAATTTTTGATCATATATCAGAAACAGAACCTGGTTTTGGAGGAGAAATTCAATTAACTGATGCTATGGCAAAATTAAACAATATTTATGGTCAAGTTTTTCAAGGGAAAACTTATGATATTGGTAATAGAATTGAATGGTTGAAAACTTCTATTGAATTTGCAATGGCTGATGAAAAAGCTAAAAAGGAATTATTAATTTATTTAAAGGATATTTTATAAAATCTTTTTATTTATTAAAAATCTTTTAATAAAAAGTTCCTTTCTTTTCAATCAAAACAATATATAAAATTTCTTTATTAAGAATCTTTTTATTGCAATAATAAAAATAAAATAAAAAAAAAGCTAAAATGGGATAATTAATGAATGGAAGAGAAAAAATCATAGCAGAAAGATCAAAAACAAAAGATTATATTGATAAAACAAGGATAGTTTTAAAAGAAAATAACACCTTTGAAGAAATTAAATCATTGAAAAAAGAGCTGAAAAAGAAAAATAAAGAATTGGAAAAATCTGATAAATCTTTGAAGTTTCACAAATCTGGACAAAAACAATGTGAAAAAAAGATTTCACTTATTATTAATGAAAAAAACGAATTATTAGATAAAATTCATCAATATGAACTCATGAAATTAGACTTAAAACTTCAAAAATCTAATGATTTAAAAGAAAAAATTCAAAAAGCAGAACATCGGGTTAATATTACAAAAAAACTTCTAGATAATTCAAAAGAAGAAATAGTTATGTTAAAAAATATTATTGATGATTATGATAAACTAGGTTTTTTTGATTTCATTATGAACAAAAAACCTGAAAGTGTGAGATTGTATAGTAATAAGTTTGAAAATAAATAATTTATATTATTAAATTTTTAGATAGTTTCATTAAACATGAAAAAAATTATTATTTCCCATATTTTTCTATTAATATATTATAATCATTTTTAAAAACTTAGTCACAATTTTCTTTTAAATTTAATTTAAACAAATTTAAATGATTTTAGCTATAGTTCTGGAGAAAAAATTGAGTTATAGTATTAAACTTAATATTTGTAACAAATAAAATTTTATAAATAATAATAAAAATCATTTAAATAAAATTTAAAATGATTTAAGAGATCATTATTTAAAAATATTTTTTTATAAATATTAAAAAATGTAGGAATATACTATACTTATTTACACATAATTTAACAATTCCTCAAAATCTATTTTATTTATTTTAATTTCTTTAAAAATGAGATGACTATTTTTATTAATAATTTAAATTATAATTATTTGGATTAAAAATTAATGAATATTAAAACATTTAAAAATATCATTATTTTAAAACTTTATTTTCAAGACTAGATATAAATAATTTACAAACTATGCTTTAATTTCTATAAATTAAATATTTTTATATATCAAACTTATTTATCATGAACTTTTCTAAATTACTAAATATTAACTATAATCAATAAATTTTATCAATAAATAGTGCTTATGATACCTAAAAAGGTATCTAAAACATTTATAAGGAGCATATAAATGGAAACAAAAAGAATTTTAGTTACTGGTGGTGCAGGATTTATTGGAACAAATCTTGTAAATGAACTTGAAAAAAGAGGTCATGAAGTTTTATCTTGTGACTTATTACATAATGAAAGGGAAAATTATGTAAGAGCTGATGTTAGACACTATCGACAAATTGAAAGAATATTTGAAGAAAATGATGATTTTGATTATGTTTATCATTTAGCTGCTGAATATGGGCGATGGAATGGTGAAGGATATTACGAAAACCTATGGGAAACTAATGTCATTGGAACAAAACACATGATTCGTTTACAGGAAAAATTAGGATATAAAATGATATTTTTCTCATCAGCTGAAGTTTATGGAGATTATGAAGGCGAAATGAGTGAAGATGTAATGATTAATAATCCCATAAAAGATACATACCAAATGAATGATTATGCTATTACTAAATGGGCTGGAGAATTAATGTGTATGAACTCAGCTACAATGTTTAAAACAGAAACAGTTAGAGTAAGACCAGTGAATTGTTATGGACCTTATGAAGAATATTCTCCTTATAAAGGATTCATACCAATATTTATCTATAAAACTCTTCATAATCAGCCATATGAAGTTTATATGGGACATAAACGTATCATTGATTATGTAGAAGACACAGCTACTACATTCGCAAATATTGTTGATAATTTTATTCCTGGTGAAGCTTATAATGTTGGAAGTAAACAAGAATGGGAGAAAGATATCAAAGAATATTCAGATATTGTTCTTGATACTGTGGGCTGTGATGATTCTCTAGTAACCTATCATGAAGCTGAACCTTTCACAACCAAAGTGAAAACCATTGACTTTTCAAAAGCTATTCGTGATTTAAAACATGACCCTAAAGTTTCTCCTGAAGAAGGTATTAAAAAAACGGTTGAATGGATGAAGCATCATTATAATATAGTATAAAATCACAAATTTTGTTAATCCTTAAATTGACTATATTCCTTAAAAAATTCCTTAGAGGTGTTAATTTTGAAAATGAGTAAATCATTTGAAGTATTTGCAAGTGAAGCTCCTGAAGTTCAAAAAGCATGGATGGAAATGGCTGAAAAATTAGATAAAAAAAGTGCATTAGATAAAAAAACTGAAGAATTATCATATATTTCTGTATTATCTGCTGTTGGATTGGAAAGCGGAATACCTTTCCATACTTCAATGGTTAAAGCAAATGGTGCCTCTAGAGATGAAATCATCAGTTCAATTTTGCTTGGTTTACCTGCTGTTGGATCTAAAGTTATAAAATCTTTACCAATAGGTTTAGAAGCTTATGATAACCTTGATTTAAAGTGATTATATGGCTAAAGTAATAGCTATTATCCCAGCATATAATGAAGAACTAGCTCTTGGAAGTGTTATTCTAAGAACTTTACAATATGTTGATAAAATCATAGTAATTGATGATGGTAGTTCTGATAAAACTAAAGAAGTAGCTAAATTAGCTGGTGCTGAAATAATTTATCATTCTACCAACTTAGGTAAAGGTCAAGGATTAAAATCTGGTTTTGATGCTATTCAAGCTATGAATTGTAATGATAGAAATGACAATAATGAAGAATTTAATATTATTGTAACAATTGATGGTGATGGGCAAAATAATCCTGATGAAATCCCAAATCTCATTGCACCAATTGAATCTGGGCTTGCAGATTTTGTTAATGGAAGTAGATATATTGAAGGATCTGAAGAAGATGATACTCCATCATATCGTCGTATTGGTCAGAAAGTTCTAGATAAAGCTACTAACATCTCTTCAGGTCTTGAAGTCACAGACTCTCAAAGTGGTTTTAGAGCATTTTCAAAAAAAACTATTCCTTATTTTAAAATGAAAGATTCTGGTTTTGGAATTGAAAGTGAAATGCTTTCAGATGCCGCTGAGGCAGGGCTTAAAGTGGTTGAAGTTCCAATAACAGTTAGATATGATATTGATGGATCAACTGAAAATCCTGTTACTCATGGAGTTGGGGTTCTCTTAAAAATTATTAAAGATATGGAGCTTAAAAGACCATTGATTTATTTTACATTACCTGGAGTTATAATATTTTTAATCGGTATAACATCTGGAACATGGTTTTTGAATGAGTATATAAATGGAACAAGTATTAACTTTGTACCAGCAGCTATAGCTATTATCTTTGTTGTTGTTGGACTTTTTTTAATGTTAAACGGAATACTATTAGATTCTGTTAGAAAATTAATCAATGCAAAATTATAGATTTAAACCATTAAATATAATATATTTTAAACTCTCATATAAAATAAAGAGATTAATCACTGAAAAGATTGCTGATTTCAAATATTTTTAATAATATATTTTACTATAACTATTTACTATAACCCTATACCTATTTCTTCTTCAATTGTGTCCCAAAACTCACAAGCCCAACTACCGTCTCCGTCAATTATCATGTCTAAAAGTCTTAACTCTCCATTAAATAATCTAAATAAACGATAATCACTTTGTGGTTTTTTTCTTTTTCCTTGTTCTTTATTACAATCCAAATAAATCCCATCTGAATAATTTTCTTCAAAATCACCAGATTTAACAAAATCTCCTACCAAAGAGTATCCATTAGTAACACTTTTATCCAACTGTTCTATGGTTTTTAACCAACCTCCTTCACTTCGAAATTTCATATCTGGATCAATAGTAGTTAGTTCTTCATACCAGTTTAATAACATTTTTTCACCTTTTAATAAATAAATATTGAAATAAATATTAATTCGAATATTTATTTCATTGTGTTTTTCCAAATAGCTAAATCATGATATTTTTTCATTTTAGAATAATAATCTATTAATTTAGCTATTTTGTGAATTATGAGGAATTACCAATTTTCAATAAGGTCGAATTTATTGAAAAATATACTATGGTATATATACTTAAAAGTACTTTTCATAGAGCATTTGAAAATAAATATGATATACCTAAATAAAATTCTATTGCACAAAAAAAATAATTTAAATAATCTCATTTAATTTAAATGAAGATTTAATGTTAACTATTTTTTAAATAAAAATTAAACTGAAGTTTTATATTAAAATAAATGAAATATAAATATAAAATAAAAAAATTAAGCTAAATTAAACAAATTCTAGCAAAATGATTTATTCTTTTATATGAATATAAACATTTTCAATTTTATTAAGTAGCTTTACACATTATTATGTTCAATTATTATTAAAAAATTTAAAAATTTTGGCAGTGTCAAATATGTTACTGATATGAAAATTTTGTTTGTATGCAGTGTTTTTGCTGAATAACATGTTTAAATGAAATCATTGTTTAGTAACATCTCTGCCAATACTTTTAATTCATA
>WRMT01000156.1 GCA_009777005.1 Methanobrevibacter sp.
AGGATAGAAATATGATATTTTTAGATACAGATATTATTTCTTACTATTTCCATGGGAATAATAAAATTACTACTAATCTAATTAAAGCTTTTAAGAGCAAAGAGCCTGTAGCTATCACAATAATAAATGTTTATGAAATATCAAAAGGTTTAAAATATAAAAATAATACAAAAAAAATTAAACACTTTAAAAAACTTTTAAAACATCTTCAGATTTTTTCATTAGATGATAAAGTTATATCAGAAGCAGCAACCATATACTCAAATCTAAGAAAAATTGGTAAAAGTATAGGTGATGCAGATATATTAATTGCTGCAACGGTTATAAAAAATAAAGGAATTTTAATATCGAATAATACTAAACACTACGAAAACATAGCTAATCTAAATTTAATGAACTGGTTATAAGACTATGAAAATGAAAGCTGTGAAATCAACAAAATAAAAAAAATTTTAAAAAATTAACCCTACACAAAAAAGTATTACTTTGTAGAATAGAAAGTATGTTTGAATGGGAAATTGTTGAGATAACCACTCGAATATTGACAATTTAATTGCTAAAGGTGTGAACTTAAATGAGATTGAAAATCTCAACTTCGATGAAATAATAATTGATTCAGTTGATATCAAACCAAAAAGACTTGAAGAAGGAATCAAAAAAGTGTTGGTGATGTACAAGTAAAAACTGAGCATAAAGCAGATGATAAATATATACAAGTAGCTGCTGCATCAATAATAGCTAAAACTAAAAGAAACAATATCACTGTGGGAAAAATAGAAAAATAGGAAATGAAGGATCAGGTTACTCAAGTGATCCAAAAAAAAGGAATTTTTAAAAAACTTTAACTACATTGAACTGCAAGATATAGTTAAAAAATCCTGGAATACTATGTAAAAACTTAAATAAGAATAAAGTTATTAGTTTTAAATAATTAAAGCGTTTATATATTTATTTTTAAAAAATTTAAACTTTTTAATAAAGAAAAACTTCATTTTCACAATACTGTGAACTTAAGGATTATTCCTGATTATTTTTATATTTAAATTATTGAAATTTAAATACTTTATTTGTTAAGTTTGCATTGTATTTCTTTTTTTACCATTTTATATCGATTTTAGAGAATATTAGTCAATTCAAAACATTTAAATCTGTTTTTTATCTATGATTTTAAACAATTCTTCTGTCGTCATGGTTTTTTTCATTGAATTAACAACCTTATAAACTGAAGCAAGAGTAAATTTTAAATCCTCAAACTTGCCAGACAGACATCTTATTGTTCCATCCCATAAGCATATGTTTTGTGGAATCTCAGTTTCAATAACATGAATAACATTAAACAGTTCTTCAATATTTACACTTTTTAAAAATTTTTAGCTGAATCAGTGGTGTTTGTAGAATATACCTTAAAAAATATACCATCAATCTCTTCTGAATGGCTAAAAATCACTTTATTGTTACTATTTCTTTTTTTAAAAAAATCAAAAAAAACACATAATCACACCTTTCTTTCGTTTAATTTCAATATCTTCAAGGATTGCAAATTTTCTGGTTCTGACTCAATATTCGGATTTTTCCAATATAAAATTGTGAGTGTAAAGCTGTTGGCTCCTGTGAAAAATTTTATTCTAAATAATGGTTATTTTTCAATATAAGCATGAAAAAATTAAATAATAATTTTCAAGAGCCAAAAACTTTACTTCCTCTAAAATTGGAATAAACTTAAAATATAAAGTTTTTATTATCTAATCATTATTATTTTCACCAGTATTAATTTCAACTTTTAAAAAACAATAAATTAATATATATCTTCAGCAATATTACAATTCAATAGAAAATAGTGATAATTTTCTCTTAAAGAATACATATCTTTTATTGAATATCATGCAGTATTCCAAAAGCATGGATTGTTCTAAGAAGACCTCCCTTTAAAAGTTCAAGATTTCCTGGCATGGATGATATTACTCCCCTTTCCCACATACATATACTTTGTGGAGTTTCAGTTACAACAATATAGCGAAACTTAAACAATTTTTCAAGACTGACACTTTCGAAAAAATTCTTAGCTGAATCTTGAGTGTCTGTAGAAAAAATCTTATAAGTCACACCATCAATTTCTTCGGAATAGATAAAATTCACATTATATTTTGAATATCTTTCTTTTAAAAAATCAAATAAGCCCATAATCTCACCTACTTTGTTTAATTTCACCTTTTATACATTAAGAAGTTTTATTTTATTATTATATATTATAATAAGCAATAATTCTTTTCGTCAGATAAAAATTAAAATTTGGACATTTTAAACAAAAATGTTAGGTAGTATGTACTGTAAATTTATGGATATTTATCATCCAAATTATTCTTAAATTTCCAATAAGATTCCATTGGTCTGTGAAGAGCAATTAAAATTTTAATATTTGATAAATCTTAAAATACTCAAATTTCCAGTAGATTTACACCACTTCTATTAACCATTTTAATAATTTTTTCATTTTAAATATTATCGTTCCATGAATCTACTATTTTATTCTTTTTATCATTTATTCTTTTTATCGCATCATCATCACCTAAAAGCATACATGTTAAAATTTGTTTATCCAGAGATATTAACAATTCTTCATAATACCCGCAACTCTCACAAATTTCCTGTTTTCGTCTTAATTTTATTAAAGAATCTTCAAACAAACCTTTATTCGCTAATATGGCTGCTTGATTGCCTAAAGCGATTTGCAATGAATCTTTTATATTTAGTCTTTCACATATTTCCTCTTGTTCAATTAATTTGTCCATTGCAACATCTAATATGTCATGTTCCATGAGAATCACTGCTTGTTCTCCAATAAAATGTTGTAGTTCCGCTTCAAATCTTAATTTTCGACAAATGGCTTCCTGATCTTCAAGAATAGCCATAGCTTCATAATGTCTATTTTCATATTGAAGAATAATAGCTAATCCCAAATATGCATATAATAGTCCTTTTCTATCGTTTAATTCTTTAGCAATGGATTTAGCTTCTTTAAGTTTCTTTTTAGCTTCGTTTAATCTACCTAACTCCCGAAAAATATTATTCTGGTTAATTAATGACCTCATAATACTCTTTTTATTTTTAAGTTCACGAGCTATCATTTCTTCCTCTTGATGAAGTTCAAGGGATTTATCCTTTTGACCCCATTTACGTAGTATTATAGCTTGATTTCCTAATGAAATAGATAAATCTGACTGAAAATTTAGTTTTCGGCAAATTTGCTCTTCTTCTTGATGGAGTTCCATAGCTTTTTCAAGTTTCCCGCATTCCATAAGGATATTTGCTTGATTTCCTAAAATTTGCTCTAATTCAATTTTAACATGTATTTTTCTACATAATTTCTCAGCAATTTTAAGTGTCTCTAATGCTTTTTCAAATTTTCCTAAAAACTGATAAGACAGAGCTTTATCTCCTAATGATCTTATTGAGCCAGAGTTATAAGAAATATTTTTAGATAATTCTTCCATTTTTTCCTGAATTTCCAATGATTCATGTACTTGACCCCATGTCATGAAAATTGTTGATTGTGATAATAAAGAGTCATATAAATATGCTTTTTGGTTAATTTGACGACATAAATTCTCAGAAAGTTTATATAATTTTAGAGCTTCTTCCAATTTTCCTTGATTTTCAATGATTTTTGCTTGGAACAAGAGTGATTCAATAATACCAAATTTATTTTTCATTTTAGACGATAATTTTTCATGATTTTCAGCAATACTAATCGCCTTGTCTATTTCCCCCCAAATTTCGTAAATATGTGCTTGAGAAAATTGAGCAAGTGAAACGCCATAATCATCTCTTCTCCTTATACATTCATTCACACTTTTCTTATAAAACTCCATAGCTTTGTTTAATTTACCTTGTTGGGCTAACATATCTCCTTGCAAAATTAAAAGAAGATTTAATCCATCAACATATTGGTGTTTTTCAAATAAGTTAATTAAATAATCATAAATTTTAGATGCCTCATTATAATAACTAGTGTTATGAAGAAAAAATGCGATTTTAGAGATGATTTTAGGATATTTCTCTGGATTTTCAATAATATCGGAATATGCAATTTCAATTTTATAGTCCGTTAGTTCTGTTAATTTTGACCAATAGTATTTTAAATCAGAATCATTAATCTTTTCAAGTTTGTCAAAATCATTTAGATATTCATAAAGTTCATCCCAACGACCCATTTTCATTAAATGCCAAGGTAATTCTTGAGCAGTACGATCAGGGTTAGTTTTATTTTTAAATAAATTTATTAAATTTGAACGGAACTTTTTTTCTTTAGAATCTATTAAATATTTGTTTTGCGTTGTTTCTATAAAGTGTTGATGGTGAAAATTCAATAATAATTTTTTATTTAAGTTTTTTTCAGTTAAAAAAGGTTTTAAATCAGAATATAATCTGGAATATATAATAAACGGTAATTTATCTACTTTTGGAGAATCATCAGAAGCAAGCTCTTCATAGTCTTCCATGATTTCTCTATCAGTTGAAATTAAAGTGTATATTTCTTCCTCTGATAAACCATATCTTGAACATGTTAAATAACTAAGGGTTTTTGAAACTAATATATGGCTATGATTTGACTTATTGGAAAGTCTATCGAAAATATTGCTTATTAATTCTTGAAGGGAATCTGGTAACTCTACTATTGGTGTATACGATTTCCATGTCATAGATTCTTGGAAAGCTAATTTTAAAAATAACGGCAAGCCATTTTTTTTAAAATTTTTTAAGATTTCATTTTCTTGTTCTTCTGTAAGTGTTCTGTTTGCATTTTCAAGCCATAATTCAAGGAGATTTTTTCCTTCAGTTAATGGCATTGCTTTTAAGATTTTAATATTCTCTTTTTCTAATATCTCCCTAATATCCATTTTTAATTTTTTTGAAACAGTCGATACTACCATGTGTACATTTTTAGGTAGATATGTTGGTAACCAGCCTAACTCTCTAGCATCTTCAAAGTCTGAAAGTTGGTTTAAACCATCTAAAAATATTACTAAAGGTTCTTCTTTTGTGGCAAAAGTCATTAATTCAAAAAATTTGTCTAATAAGTCTAAATATTTTTTGGGAACCATTTTAATGTCTTGGTTGTAATTTTTTGCTAATTGTTGACAAATACCATACAACAATGAAGTTATATCTGAGGATTTTGGTGTTACTCCTATAAATCGTGAAATAATCTTTAAATGAGGATATTTTTCTTTTAAATCCTCACTTGATTGTGAAAGTAGTGCTGTTTTTCCCGTTCCAGAATTTCCACAAATAGCTAATGGTTGATCATTATCTGAAAAAACATGTTTTTCAATTTCATATAAAATATCTTTTCTTCCAACAAAATCTTCAGATTTTTCTTTTGCAAAATCTTGATGAGCTTTGATTTCTACATCTAATGGATTTCTTTCATCATCTTTCATTTGCTCTTTAATTATTCCTTTTAAAGAATTATACACATCTTTACAAAAAATATCCATATAATCATATTCAATAAACTCTTGATCCTCGTTTTTGATTTTACTTAAAAATGATGAAAATTTAGAAATTTGTTTAAAATTAGTATTATATACTTTAAAGTTATATTTTTCCTTTTTTAAACTATTTTTTAAGTTAATCACTGATTCAAAAGATTTATCATTTAATTTAAAATTATTATCATCGATTTTAATAAAATCAAAAAAAGGTCCTGTTTGTTTATTGTAATTAATTGTCTCATTTTTATCCATAGTAATATTTCTACAAAAGCAGAAAACATGTTCTTTTGCATCAATACTTAACTTTCCTTTTTCTACTTCTTGTTCTACAGCAGATGCAAAGTATAAATCTCTTCTTTCATTTGAAATATCTCCTTTTTCTTTAAGTTTATCAACTGCATCTTGTAAGATATTTCTTAACTCATCTTCTACTTTAGCCCAATTATCATAATTTACATATTCTCCAGTTCTTGGAAGTAAGTCGTATACTGGAGGAACAGTATTTTCATCTAATTTAAACCATTCTTTTAAGAGAGTTTTTTCTTTCTTGTTAACTTGAGTTTTAATTTTATTAAACTCGACCTCAGGTATTTGGGAAGGTATAGGTATCCAACCATACCTATTTCCTAAAAGAACTATAAAATTGGGTTTGGGGCTAATTTTTTGACTTCTTTCAATCTCTTCCAGACATATTTTCATTGCTTGCTGATTTATAGCTGCTTCTTCACTGACTCCCCATCTTAAATCAACCGCTTGAAAATCATGTCCCTTCTCTTTACAGAACTCTTTTAATTCGGAAAAAACCTTTTTTTGCAATGCATCTCTTTCTTCTTTAAAATCATTGAAAGTACTACTTACAAAAACCCTAAAAATTTTATTAATCTTTACCATTCTACTTCTCCAGGAAGTGAAAAATAGATTTTCTAAAAAATCAAATTCACAAGTTTAATTAAAAGTAATTTTACTTAAAAATAGTTTATACTCCATTATAACAATTTATACTTTATTTTAAATGATTAAAAAATAATAGATTATAATGTAAGAGGCAGGGAAATGATTATGAGTTCGATGAACATTCATGAGAATTTGTAAAAAATTTTAAACAAACACACACATATTAAAATTTTTTAAACATTTTCTATTTTTGTTTATATACTCATTGAACAAAAATAATTGTTTCCTAGTTAGGTAAATAGCTTAAAAAAATAGTGTGAGCGAGTAGGTGTTTCAATGTCCATGATAAAACTAATCATACAAATAATTTCCATGTCTTATATATATATATATATATATTAAGTATTTATATAGCTAAAAACTATTCATTACTATATCTATACTATAATGAACGATTATATAAACCTTTCTATTTGAAAATTCAAAAGAAAGATATTCAATAGCTATTCTTAAAAATTAATAAAAAATATTAATATATAACTAAAATAAGAAAAAAATAAATAAAGAATAGAGAAAATATTAAAAAATATAGTTTTAAAAAAGAAAGTTTGTAGTCATACATATTAAAAATGGAAATACTGCTAATTAGCTAAAATAATGATAAAAATAGCTAATCAAAAAAAATATCAGTTATTGAAATTAATTTTCCAATGGGTGATTATTATGGCTCTGTCAAAAATGCTGGTGCTGAGAAAATTTTCAGTTTAACTGAAAAATTCAATAATTTGAAAATAGAGTTATTTGTTTTCTATTTTCAAAATAGAGTGCGTATAGCTATTTTCAGTGTAATATTGATATGAAAATTATTAATACTAATTTT
>WRMT01000157.1 GCA_009777005.1 Methanobrevibacter sp.
TGAATTAATTATTAAAAGATTCATGATAATTAATATTAACATAAAATAGATATTAATAGTTAAATTATAAATTTAATAAAAATAATTTACTAATAAGAAAATTATCCATTAATATCAAATAACGATTAAATTGTTTAATCAAAATTCGTTACTAATAAATTCTGATAATGAAAAGTAATAATTTAGTAAAATAGTGCAAAAAAAAAAGAAAATTAAAAATTAAAAATGGTCTAAAATAGAAAAAATAAGACAAAATTCTTGTTTAATAGAAAAAATAAGGATTATATTCCACAAATGAATCGTGGAAAATCCCTTTAAATTTATTTATAATACATTAAGCTAATTTATTCTTTTTATCAATTCATGCCTTTTAAATTGTAGCAATAAATTGAAATTTCATTGTTATTTAGCCAAAAATTGCTGATTTCCACATTCAGGACAAAAAGGCATTACATCATAATTGTCTTCCAAATATAATGGTTTATAACAATAAGTACATACATATCTTCCTTTTCCTGAGTGGTTGCCTGAAAAATACATACTATCTATATACCTCCGTATTAGTATAATCTATTATATGAATATACTAATATTTATACTTAACTAAAAAATAGTGTAAATAAAAAATATAGAGTTATTAATATTAAATATAGATAGTAAAATTTATTCATAATCTTAAACTTTGATAACAAAAATCATTTATAATATATTGCATTGATAATAAAACTCTTTCATTATCTTAAAAGAGATAATAAAAAATGAGATATAGAAAAATGAAAAGTGAGAAAAAGAGGAGAATTGGTTTTGGAATAATGTCTTTAAAATAGCTATTTATTAAAAAAAGTCTTAAAATTTGATTTTAATACTAATATAATTACTTTTATATTATAGATAAATTTTTTATAATGATTTTTTAAAAAAAAATATATAGATATTTTCTAACCTAAAGATCCTATATTTTGTCCTCTAATTGACTTTCTCATTTCCATACTCTTATTTGTTAAATCTTTTAAATTATCTTCATTGACAATATCAATTATTGGGAGATTTTTGTCATTGAATATTTGATTAAACTCATCAATAAGATCAAAACCTATTCTAAAACTTTCAAAAGCACGTTTTGGGTCTTTTGAATAAGATTTTATAAATTCTAAAACATATTTTTTGTTGAATTTTGAGTGTAAATCAATGAGAAGAGAAGTAGCTATTGTATTATCAGAAATAATAGCTATTTCAGCTTCCTTTAGAGAATATTCATTACCATTGAAAGAAACACTTAAACCATTATTCAACCTTGTAAATTTAAGTGGTTCTACATCTGTTATACTATCTCCAACATACATAATGCCACTAGTATCTAAATCATGTTTTTTTAATATATCGTCAATAGCTAACTTCTTTCCAGTTCCACCTACAGTTTTAACATTTTCTGTTAACTTTCCAATAGCCATTTTAGGAATTTCATTAAAGAAGATTTTTTCTAAGTCATTAAAATCTCCATTTAAAATCATATCTTTAAATTCAATAAGTTTCTGTTTTTCAGCTTCAGCTAAATTATAGCTATCTAAATCAAGTTTTGTATAATATGTATTTTCAAGTGGAAAATTAACCTTATTACAAAGTGCTTCAATATATTGACCATAGCTAGTACTAATTATAAAGGAATTTAAATTAAAATCCGCTAATTTTAGAGTTTCAATAGCTCCGTTTACAAGTGAAATATTATTTTTTGAAAAATTTATAATTTTTTCATTGAATAATCCATAAGCTTTAAAAAAAGGAGCTATTAGTTTTAAAGTATCTCCAGCATGATAATTTGGTTTTTTTACAGTATCAACCAAATAATCATCATATTTACTAATAATTTTAAAAAATTCATCACCATTTTCAATAAAATTTGATGAAATTTCAAATGCATTATCATTTAAAGTTAAAGGTCCTTCACAATCTGTAATAAATGATTTTTTTATCAATTAATTTCCTCCTAAAAAAATTAAAAATAATATTTTTATACTGTAATAATTTTCATTATAAAATAGAATAGCTTTTTAATTTTAAAAAACTTTTTAATTCTAAATAACTATTTAATTTTATAGTCTATATCAATTTGAAAATAAAATAATTCTTTACAAAAAAATAATATATAAAAATAATAAAAACTTTATAAATTTTAATAATAATAAGAAAATTGTTTTTTTTAAAAAAAAGACATCAGTTAAACAATAATTTAATTTTAAAAAATAAAGTTTCTTAAAACCAAAAGAGTGAAAATTTGATTTTAGCTAATAATAAGTATTTTCACAGATTATTTAATTTTTTATGCCACATCCAAGCAGTTTTAACTATTTTTTCCAAATCATCATATTGTGGTTTCCAATTTAAAACATCCATAGCTTTTTGAGAATCAGCTATTAAAATAGCTGGATCACCATCTCTTGGTTCAACGACTTCTTTTTTAATATCACACTTTGTGATTTCCTCACAAGCATCTATTACTTCTTTTACTGAAAAACCATTTCCATTTCCAAGATTAAAAACATTGCTTTTATTTGAAATATTATTATTGTCATTATTCTTCTTGTTTACGCCTATTTCACTTTGACTATTTTCACTTGTATTTTGAATATGTTCAAGAGCTTTTATATGTGCTGAAGCAAGGTCACAAACATGAATATAATCCCTAATACATGTTCCATCTTTTGTTTCATAATTATCCCCAAAAATAGCTATTTTGTCTCTTTTTCCAATAGCTACATCTAAAATTAAAGGTATAAGATGAGTTTCATCCTTATGATCTTCACCAATCTCACATTCTGGATCTGCTCCAGAAGCATTAAAATACCTTAATGAACAGTAGCTAAAATCATGAGAATTTGCAAGTTTAGCTAATGTTTGCTCAACCATTACTTTTGATTTTCCATAAGGAGTTATAGGATTTAATGGATGATTTTCACTAATAGGGATCATTTTAGGATTTCCATAAACAGCTGCTGTAGATGAAAATATGAACTTGTTTATATTAGCTTTTTTCATAGAATTTAAAAGGTTTAAAGTATTTTTATAATTATTTTTATAGTACTTTTGAGGGTATTTAACTGATTCAGCCACTGATGTGAAGGCTGCAAAATGCATGACAGCATCAATGTCAAAATCATTAAATATTGACTTAATTATATCAATATCTTTTAAATCTCCTTCTATAAATTCCCCCCACTTTAGAGCAGATTCATGCCCAAAGCTTAAATTATCTAAAACAACAGTATCATATCCATCTTTGTGCAATTGTTTGTTGATATGAGATCCAATATATCCTGCACCACCAGTTATTAAAATCATATTTTATAGCCTCATTATTAAATGATAAATAAAAAAGAGTTAATCCAATAATTTGATAAAATTAGTTTTGTTAATTTAAATTTTGATTAAAGTCACAATCATGTCAATGTTTCTATTTATTTAATTTTAATCTATTGATTAACAGATATAAACACAATCAAACAAAGGTATTCTTTAGAATAGTATTTTATAAAATATTAAGATATTAATTATTATAATTATAATTATTTTCGATACTCTTATATTTAATACTCTAGATTATTTCTATAAAAAACCTTTTAACTTAATTAGTATTGTATTCACTTTATATATTTAATTATTTAAATTATTTAAAAATAAGGGATGTAAAGTTTCATGGTCTTAAGTAATATATTCTTGATTCATGTGAAATTTTTGAAATCGTTAAATTTAATTAATTATTGATAGATTTTCAAATAAAATGCTGGATTCATTTAAAATTAAAATTAAATTTCTTTATTTTAATTTTGAAAATAGAATTAAAACCATGAAAATTGATAATTTCAAAAATAAACTATAGAATAAAATCCATTTTATTTTAAAATAAAAAATTTTAGGAATTTTATTAATAAAAGTATTTAAATCTTTTTAAGTATTGTAATAACATTTAAAATAAGAAAATAATAAATTAAAAGAAAAAAATTAAAATAAAACATTAATAAGAAGAATATATGATTTGAAAAATTAATAAAGTATTCAGCTAAATTTAGTATTTATCCATAGGGTTAAATAAGAAAATAAAATAAAAAAAGAAAAAAAAGAGGTAGGATAAAAAAAAATTAAATTTTATCCTGCAAATCGTGGAATTTTAACTCTATTATTCTTATAGTTGGTTTCAGTAGCTAATTTATTATAATTAACAACAAAATGCTTATTATGTCTTCTAACTTGGTAATAATTGAAATATTTTACTGTTAATGTAATAGACTTACCAGCAGCTATAGCTTTAACATTAGCTGTTTTTACAAAATCTTCACATCCACATGAAACTAAAAGCTTTGTTTTAGTAGAAGTGTCTTTACCTGAATTTTTAATGGTTACTATATAGCTATTGCCAGATCTTTTAACTTTAGTAATCTTCAAATCAACATTACGTTTAGCTAATTTAGATTTAGCATTTTTTAAACTATTAATAATACCATTGACATCAGCTTGAGAAATAGCATTACGAGCATTATTCAATTTACGAGCATTATTATAAGCTACTTTTAAAGCATTCCAACTAGCAGTAGAATATTTACTAGAATTCAAATTAGAACTAGCTATAGACTTAATAGCTGTTGCAAGACTGCTATAATTAACTGAACCAGTAGAAGTAGTAAGAGTAGTTGGAGTAGTAGGAGTTGTAGGGCTACTAGGTGTGGTTGGAGTAGTAGGAGTAGTTGGAGTAGTCGGTGTTGTAGGACTAGTAGCAAGTACTAAGTTAGCTCTAGCTGAATTCAAAGCATTGGTTAAAGCATCAACTTGATTCTGATTAACAGCACTTTTAACATTATTCATAGCTACAGCTGGAGCCAAAGCACTTTGCAAAGCAGACCAACTAGCAACAGTATAATCAGCTTGATTCAATCCACTGGCAGCACTAATAGCTGCTTGAAGACCACTATAATCTAAAGTAGGAGATCCTACAGGAACTAAGTTAGTTATAGCTGTATTTAAAGCACTAGTTAAAGCATCAATTTGACCTTGATTAGTTGCATTTTGATCAATAGTCTCATCTACTGCTGGAGTCAAAGCACTTTGCAAAGCAGACCAACTAGCAACAGTATAATCAGCTTGATTCAATCCATTAGCTATAGTAATAGCTGCTTGAAGACCACTATAATCTAAAGCAGCGACTAAGTTAGTTATAGCTGTATTTAAAGCATCAGTTAAAGCATCAATTTCTGATTGGTTAGTTGCATTTTGAGCAGTATCCACATCTATTGCTGGAGTTAATGCATTTTGCAAAGCAGACCAACTGGTAGGAGTATAATCAGCTTGATTCAATCCACTGGCAGTATTAATAGCTACTTGAAGAGCATTATAATTTAATAGATCTGAATCATCAAATGAACCTCCAGGATAAGAAATTCCATTAAGAGTAAATGTTCCAGATCCAGCAGCCTTAAAAATAGCGTCGCCACTAGTTCCTGCAGAATTTGATTCAAAAGTACAATCATCTATAATCACGTTAGTACTTTGAGAAGCACAAATAGCTCCACCGTTGAATGTTGCTGTATTGTTTTCAAAAGTGCAACCATTTACTGTCAAAGTTCCATAACCTGCATAAATAACTCCACCATGGTAACGCCCTGTATTGTTCTCAAAAATACAGTTATACATTTCTACTTCACTAAATTGAGCATAAATAGCTCCTCCATAGTCCCCTTCACTGTTTTTAAAAGTGCAGTCAACTATAGTCAATTTACTAAAATCAACAGAAATAGCTCCTCCATCTCCTGCTGTATTGTTTTCAAAAACACAGTTGATGAAAGTTAATGTTCCACTATCAGAGTGGATTACTCCACCTATTGGATCTATATATCCAGGTACAGTCCGACCAATAGCATTGACAAATATGATGTTTTCAAATGTAACATTATAACCACCTGAATTGTCAAATAACCAACTAGTACCTCCTCCGTCTATGGTTGCAGGAGCATTTGAATCTGCAGTGAATGTAATATCTTTATTTATATTAATGTTAACATTGGATGGTCCACTGAAAGTTCCAGTTAAATTTAAAGTATCACCATTATTTGCTGCTGATAATTCAGTAGAAATATCTGTACTAAGGGAGTCTACAGGTATTACTGCAGCAGAAACTGTAGAAATACTAAAGAGAATAGCTAAAGTTAAAATTATTAAGCTTATTTTTCCACTTTTTTTTAAATTTATTCTTATCTTTTTCATTTTTTCACCTCCATTATAAGGAATAATTATTTTTTTTTAGGTTTTTTACATAAACCTTAAATGATAGCATTATCAATTTTTATTGGTTTCAATTATTGGACTTTTGTGAAAAATCGCTGTATTTTATTTTAATTAAAGTTTCCAAGAATTTTCAATAGATCCAATTTTTTGTATTTGATAGTGCCAAACGGACAACAAAAATTATAATTGGTGTTGTCCAACAATTATTATTAAATTTAAACAATTCAATAATTTTGGAAAAAAAGATTATTTTCTTTTATTATTAAAATCAATTATCAATAGCTATTTTAAAGCCATTATAATATGAATTATTCAAAATATTTGTTTTTAAGTAGAATTTATGGATAAAAGAATTATTTATTCTTTTTTTTTAATTTAAAATTATAAAACTCATTATATTATAATATAAAGTTTATTAAATCTTTATTTTAGATATAATCTCTTTATAATATTTTTTTTATTATTAAACATTTGATATTTTAATAGTTTTTAATAAAAAATGAATAATAATTGTTGCACAGCATCTAAAAACATCGCACCATGTGTTCTTGCTATGGATAACTGGCAGAGTTTGGCATTATTTTCCACCCATAAAATTTGGATGATTTACTTTTTTATTATCTAAAAACTTTAATTTGTTAATATTTTAAAATCATCATCCTTCATAATCTTTGAATTCATAAACAAAATAATTAACTACAAAAATTGATGAATTGCTAAGTTATTTATTAAATAAATCCAAATACCTTTAGGATTTGATTCTTATTTATACAATATCTTTTTAACAATTTTTTAAAAAATAAATAATCAAGTAATAATCACTGAAATTAAATGAATATTTATTCAATGAAAATACTTTAAAATTACTTATATTTAAATTTTGTTAATTTAAAATCTTTAAAATAAAAACTAGGGGGGGGGGGGGGGGCGAAAAAAAATTAAAAAAATTAAATTAAAAATTAAATAAAAAAAAATTAAAAATAATTAAAAATTT
>WRMT01000158.1 GCA_009777005.1 Methanobrevibacter sp.
TAGATTTATATTCAAATGTAATAATTAAATATTACATAAATATTATTATTCATAATGTAAATTAGATAGTTTTATATCTAATAAATATTATATTATATATTGTAACACATGAATTTTTTTTGTGTTGATATTATATATTAAATATCTAAATTTATAACTTATTATTGGAAATATTACATATTTTAAAGATTATTTATATGCTTTTTCAATAATATCCTGGAAATTTTGTTGATTATACATTTAATAACATTTTTTTTTAAACTTTTAGTTAATTGAATATTCATACAAATCTAGGAACAAATAAATTTTGAGATATTTCTGGAGGAATGATAAATAGTTATGAGTAAAGATAATGGATAAAAATTTAAATCTTTCGAAATAAATTTAAGATTCAAAAAGTTGATGAAAATGGATTATAGCTAATTTACATGAATTAATTCACGATTTATTAATTTAAAAAAATTAAATATTTTCTAAGATTCAATGATTTCAATCTAAATTTACATGATTTTAATTTTAAAAAAAATATTGTTTTATTGTGTATAATTCAAAATTAAATGAAAAATCTTTTTTTCTTTTAATTAAACATTATTTTAGTAAAATTCGGAGTATATTTAATTATAGGATTTTTAATCAAAAAATCTTTTAAAAGGAATGATATTTTTGATGAAAATTAGCAAAGATTTGATATGATCTTATTGGGAATGTCTTTTTCATTTTATAAGAGTTATTTTTTTTGTGAGGATTGTGACTTTCCTTGTATACATTTTATTGTTTTTTTATGGTGATTTTTTTTACCATGTTTATAATATTAAACAATTTTTTTCAATCATATCATAATAATTCGTTTGCCTTTAATTAAAAAAATAAAATACTTCTTTTTGGAGGTGAAAAAGAAGAATGAATAATATTAGAAAAATTTCTATTACAAACATTTTTATGTTATTATTACTATTATTATTAGTTTTTAGTTTACAAACTTCATTTGCAGCTGATGTGCATATTAATAGTGTGGATATTGGTGGCATAAATGGAACATTAGCTATTGCAAATGATACTGATACTATTGTTTTAGCTTCAGGAACTTATAATAAATATAATGAAGATTTTAACCTTACTATAGCTAAAAATCTTACTATTCGTGGAAATGGACCTATAGGTACTGTGATTATTGATGGTGGAAACCAATCAAAATTATTTACAATTAGCTCTAATTTGAATGTAACATTTATAAACATAGTTTTTACAAATGGAAATCAAATTCAATATGATACTGGCACAACTAATCAAGGTGGTGCTATTTATGCTGAAGATACAAGGATAAACTTTATTAATTGTACATTCACCAACAACACTGCAAGTAATTTTGGTGGTGCTATTTGTGGTGTGAGGTCTGTTATTAGTGTTTTAGATTCTAACTTTGGAAATAATACAGTTACTTATCATAGTGGAACAACTTCCTATGGTGGTGGTGCTATTTATCTTATTAATAGTACTCTTACTGTTTTTGATTCTAATTTCATCAATAATACTGTAGCTAATTTAGGCGGTGCTATCTATTTTAGTAATTCTGTAGTTAATATAAAAAATTCGAATTTTATAAACAATTCTGCAATTGATTTTCGTGGTAGCAGTAGTGGTGGTGGTGCTATCTTTAATTCAATTAGTACAAGTTTTAATTTAACTAATTCTACTTTTATAAACAATTATGTAATTACTCGTGATGGCTATGGTGATTCTGGTGGTGCAATCTACAATTCTGGTAATTTTTCATCTATAGTTAATACTAGCTTCATAAATAATAGTGCTTCTCTTGGTGGTGGGATATTCAACAATGGTATTAATTTTAGTGTAGTTAATTCTACTTTTAGGGCTAATAATGCAGGTGGTGGTGCTGCTATCGAAAATCGTGGAAGTAATGTTATTGTAGTTAATTCTACTTTCACTGCTAATAATGCCTCTGCTGGTGCTATTTATAATACTAATACTAATTTCACTGTACTCTCTTCTACTTTTACAGCTAACATTGCAGTAATGGGTGGTGCTATCTACAATACTAATGGAGCCAATTTTAAAGTTATTAATTCTACTTTTACAGATAATGATGCATCTATGTATGGTGGTGCAATTTATACTGTTTTTGCTCGTAATTTTAGTGTATTTAATTCTACTTTTTATAATAATACTGCTACAGAGTTAGGTGGAGCTATTCATAGTACTGGTGTTCTTTCAATTGTTAATGTTATAGATTCAACTTTTATTGATAATAATGCAATTTATGGTGGTGCTATCTGCCATGATGGTGAAAATTGTACTGTAGTAAATTCTACTTTTATTAATAACTCTGCAATTAATGGTGGTGGCATTTTTTATTCAGGTTATGGTCTTCTTATTGTAAATGATTCTTTTTTCACTAACAACACTCAAGCTATTGGTCTTGGAAATACTAACTATCAACTAAACAACAATACCATAAAAAATAATCTTATAGCTATTCAATTTGTTTTGAAAAATCAAGAATATACTATTCCTGATTTGATTAATCCATGTACTGTGGTTAACATTCCTAATATTATAGCTAACAATTCTTATGCAATTGGTATAAGTGGTACAAATAGTAATTACACTCTTGCTAATAGTAGCTATAACACTAGTGGAAATATTAATGCAGTGATTTTCACAGGTTCTGCTTCTACTTCTTATTACTCTGATGATGCTATAGCTAATATTTTAGTTAATTCTATTATTCAAGATTATTCTGGTGTTGGTGTAACATTTATCAGAGGTTCACAAAACAATACACTATTTAATTGTAATATTACTAATAATACTGATGGTATTTGGATTAATGGAACAAACAACAGAGTTATAAGCTGTAATATACTTAATAACAATCTAGGCATTCATGTTCTTTCTGGATCTTCTTTTACAACCATTAACTACAATAGAATATTAAATAACACTTATTTTAATGGTGTTGACCTTTTAAATAATGGTAATGATACAGATGCTAACTATAATTGGTGGGGAAATAATGTTCCAGCTGTAAATGGCATTAATTTAGCTAATTGGTTTGTTATAGGATTATCTGCTAATAATTTTACAAGAATTGTGAATACTACTACAAATCCTCTTGTGGATAATGTTGAATTATTTTACGAACTTTTATTGATTGATAGTACTGGACTAATTAGTTCTGTTGATTATGGTTTCCTACCATCTTTTTTAGTTGATCTTTTCTGGAATAGTACTAATGGAACTATTCATAGCTTGAATAATGTTGATGGAAAAGGGAAATACTCATTTAATGTTAGTTTAACACAGGATTATAGATTTGCTCTTGAAGCTATTGGTGATAATGCCAATATAATACTCTATTTAGATTCAACTTTAAGAGATCCATTACCAAGTGATGTTGTAAATATTACAATCAATAAAACATCTAATGCTACTAATAATCCAAGCTATGGAGACCTTATTACTTATACTATTATAGTTACTAATAATGGTCCAGATAATGCTACTGGTGTTACTGTCATTGATAATTTAGATCCTCGATTAATTTTTTTAAATGCTAGTTCTGGAGCTATTTGGAATGGTTCTACTGTTATATGGACTATTGGGATCCTTAATGTTGGGGATACTGTAACTTTAAATATTATTGTCCGTATTAATGGCACTGGTACTATTTTTAATGTAGCTGAAATTATTACAAATGAGGATAATATTGGTGAAAATGACACAGGAGAAAATGAAACTTATTTTGATGCTCTTAAACTAGAGACTAACTCTTCTATCATAGTCACACCTTATTCAAAGATTGGAAATTTTGTTAATATTAATGGTACTGTGCTTGATGAGAAAGGTAATCCTGTAGCTAATGTTAATGTTACTCTACTTATTGATGGCAGTTCATATATATTGACTACTAATGATAATGGTTTTTGGACTTTACTCTACCTTCCTTCTAATACAGGGAATTTATCTATTGTCTTAACTTGGATAGGTAATGAAATTTACGTAGGCTTTGAGAATAGCTCTTCTTTGAATATTTTAAAACTTAAAACTTATATTTCTATTGAAGATATTCCTCTTAGATTGAATTTCACAAGTAATTTACTTGGACATCTTTATGATGAAAATGATAATCCTATAGCTGGAGCTACTGTTGAATTTTTTGTCAATGGAACTTACATTGGATCTAACCTTACAGATACTAATGGTAAAGTTGTTTTGACTTATACTCCAAATAACACAGGACGGTTTAATATTTCCCTTGAATACAAGGGTAATAATATATATGAAAGTTCTAATAACAGTATTATTCTAGAAGTTACTATTGGGGACACTAAAATTATCAATGATACAAATTCTACTAAACCAGTTATTAACACAACAATTTCTCCAACTCCTAATGATGAACTAAATAACAACTACGGATCTATTGATAATAGTCCTTTTAGTACTAATATAATATTCAATGGTACAAATAGTAGTGAAAATCATACCGATAATAGTGAAAATGATTTAGATAGTAGTGAAAATGATACATGGAATGAAAATCCTAATTATGATATTTTCAATCCTACTTATCCAGATTCTCATGTATCAAGTAAAAATAAATATATTTCTCCAATTTCAATGTTAAATACTGGTAATTCAATAGCTATTCTAGTTTTATCATTATTAAGTATTACTTGCATTGGGTTTTGGAGAAAGCAAAAAATTTAATATTTTGCCTTGGATTTTTTTTCAATCCTTTTTTATTTTTTTTTATTTTTTTTTTTTTAAATTTTTCTTGAAGAAATTTTTTTTAATATTTAAGGACTTTTTTTAAATATTTTTACAATATCTGCTTTTTTTGAAAAAAAATCATTTTTATCTATTAATTAGATTCATATTACTGAATAATCTAAATATTATTAATTAAAATCTTTTTTTAATCCTTTTTTTTAAATTTTTCTTGAAGAAATTTTTTTTAATATTTAAGGATTTTTTTTAAATATTTTTACTTTAAATATTTTTACAATATCTGTTTTTTTTGAAAAAAAATCATTTTTATCTATTAATTAGATTCATATTACTGAATAATCTAAATATTATTAATTAAAATCTATTAAATATTATTAAATAAGAATATATTAAATATTATTAAATTAAACTAATATTAAGTAGAATGTGAACCTAATTTTTAATAATTTAAAATATTTAATAACTTTTTAAGAACCTTTATATATATAATTCAACTAATAAATTATAAGAAATTAATTTATTTTGCATGTTTTGTTCATGGAATTATATCATGCAAATTCTTATTTTAAAAATAATATAATGTAATTTATAATATACATTTGAATATTAACTGATATTCTGTGTAAACAATTGACAAATCAAATACTAAATAATCGAGGCAAACAATGGAAAATAACAATAATTTTCAAGTAAATAAGCAATTTGCATTGTTTAAAGGTAAAGACGTTATTATAGGTCTTAAAAATTGGGATGAATATGAAGGTAAAATTATAGCTATTGATAATTTCTTAAACACTGTTTTAGAAATTGATGAAGGGTTAAAAGTTATTAAAGGTGGAAAAGTAGCTTTTATCTCAATTAAAGAATGAATTTTTATTTAAACATAAATTTAAAAATTTAATTCTCCTTTTAACTTTATTATAAAAGAATTCAATAGCTATTTATTTAATAATTTTTTTCCATAACTTTTTTTCCATATTTTTCATTAAATGATTTAATCTCTAAATTCTAAACAAATAATTTAATAGTTTGTTAGTGATTTAATAGTTGGTTGATAATTTGATAGTTTGTTAGTGATTTAATAGTTGTTGATAATTTGATAGTTTGTTAGTGATTTAATGGTTGGTTGATAATTTAATAGTTTGTTAATAATAAAATAGTTAGGTCATTACTAAATTAATAATTCATAACTTCCATATTATATATTTATTTAAAAATTTTTTTTTTTTTAAAGTTCAAACTGAAATGTTTTAAATATTATCAGAATGATTTTTAATTTTTCACATTTTTACTTTAATTCCTAAAATATTTTTTTTTCCATTATAAACATCACGAGCTATTAATGTACTTCCAATAGATCCTGATTCACTCGAGAGTATTTTTATAGGGAATTGGTCTTTTAAATATTTGTTTAGCTTTTTTTCAAAGTCTATTGGTTTTTTCATTGAACCTAAGGATCCAGTTAACACAATTCCATCAATTTTATTTTTAGCTATTCCTGCTAAAGAAAAGATTTCCATAGCTACTGTCATTACTAATGTATCAATAGCTAACTTAGCTTTCTCATCACCATTAACAAAGTTTTTCAACAGCTCATCTTTAATGTAAGCTACTTTTGTATTAATATTAGCTATTTTAACTGCTCCAGCTGTTGAAAATGCTTCATTAGCTGTAATTTTTCCTTCATCAATATTTCTAATCATTTCTAAATCTAATGGGCCATGAACAATACCCATTGCTCCAAGACAAGCATCAATAGCTCCTTTGATTTTTCCATTTTCAATTAAAATATTCACACTATTAGAGCTAATATCAGCTACTATCATGTTTTCCCACTTTGTTTTTTTGTATGCATAGTAGCTAATGCTTACTTTTTCTGAACTTGCTTGGTGAGAGTATGCTGCTTTAAAAAGCCGATCAAGAGAAGGTGACCTTTTATGCAATCCTGGAATGATGATTGAAGGAATTTTAGACTTTTCAATTTCTGAGTAAACTGAAGTTCCACCACCAGTAACCTGACCTGCACCATTTATTGATAAGATGCCTCGATTATTCACAGTAGCTAAAGATTGAATATTATTTAATCCATCTCCCATTGCATATGTGATTCCCATAAGTTTTATAGAACTAATATCAACTCGCTTAGATATTTCATCTATAGCTGAAACTTTAGCTGCTTTACTATCTTCCCTATCTATCTTGAAACTATCTATAATTTCTCCTTCATTAGACATAATACTAAACGATATTCCAGTAGTTCCATGATCCATTCCTATAAATACCACAATCTCACCTTCACAATCTTAAAACATTTGTTTAGATTATAACGCCTAAAAAACTCTTATAACCCAAATACCTTTAACTCATTGATTATTAGTTGGTTATTGAATTATTTAAATTCATTGATTTTAAAAATAATAAAAACATTTTCTGTTTTAACTTAAAAAATAATTTTTTTCTATAGTATTTTACTTAATATTTATAATAAATAAAATTTTTA
>WRMT01000159.1 GCA_009777005.1 Methanobrevibacter sp.
GGCAGATATAGTGATTAAAAATAAAAAAATACTAGTTGTTGGTGCAGGAAATGCAGGTAGACCTGTAGCTAATCTTTTAAACTTTTTAAATAATAAAGTATATGTTACAGATATAAAACCATTTGATAAATTACCTAAAAAAGCTCAAAACAAAATTAAACTAATGAAAAAAAGAAACATTAGCTTTGAACTTGGAAATCATGATTTTAATATCCTAAATGAAATTGATTATGTTTTTATATCCCCTAATATTTCAAATAATACGGATTTTATTCAAAAAATAAAAACTTTAGCTAAAGAAAATAAATTAAAAATTATTGAAACTAAAGATATAGGGTCTATTTTAAATTCATTAATAAATATACCTATGTTTGGAGTATCAGGAACTGATGGTAAAACCACAACAACTAATATGATCAATTTCACACTTGAAGAAAAATCCAATACACTAATTTTTTCATCTCTTCAAGACTCATTGGTTATAGAAGGTTTAGTTGAGATGATTGTTAGTGGTGTAATTGAAAAGAAAGATTCTGGAAGAGGAAAAGAATTAGCTATATTTGAATTACCTCATGGAACCATAAGAATGGCTGAAGGATTAGAACTTGATGCTGGTGTTTTAACAAATCTAACCCCTGACCATATGGATGAATTTAACTCATTTGAAGAATACATTGAGAGGAATATAGCTATTGATAATCTTGTTAAAGAAAATGGCTTAATGATTGTTAATGGGGATGACCCAATCATTAGCTCAAGACTGAATACTCTTCAATCAGATTATATTGTTTATGGTCTAGCTAATCCACAAAAAATAGTATTTGAAAAGAAAACTTATTTTAATGATGACGTTGAATTTGACTTAATAGCTAAAAATATTGAGTTAAATGGAATAAATGGTTCTAAATTTACAATAGCTTCAAAAGAAATACCAACACTTCTATGTGCTAATTGCAATAAGGTTAACTGTGATTGTGGTAATTTTAAAAGGAAATTTTTAAAACCTTTTGAAAAAGAAATTGAAATTAATGTTCCTGGAATGGTTAATGTTGAAAATTCTTTAGCTACGATTTTAATCTCCTTAATTTTAGGAAATCAAATTAATGAGACCATAGGGAAAATATCTAAATTTAAAGGAATTAAAGGAAGATTTGAAAAAATTGATACTGTAAACAATATCAATGTATTTATGGATGCTGCTCACAATCCAGAAAGTATGGAAAAATTATTTGATGGATTAGATGTTCCAGGGCGTTTGATTATAAGTTTAGACAATCCTGACACCTTAACTTCAAGAAACAAAGTTCAAATTGGTGAAACACTAGCTAAATCAGCTAATGTAGTTATTTCAAGCTGTAAAAATGAAACAACAGAAGTTTTAAATCAAGAAGCATCAGTTGAAGTAATAAAAGGTTTAGGAGATACAGAAAGTTATATTACAGATAATGTAAGTGAATCTATTTATAAAGCTTTAAAAATAGCAGAGAGTAATGACACAATCTTACACATTGGTCCTGGTGTTGTTAATGCATATGATAATGTGAAAAATGATATTAAAGAAGCTATTGATTTTTACAAATCTGTATCAGGAAAAGTAGTTGTTATTGGTGGATGTGGAACTGTTGGAAGCTTAATTGCTCGAGTACTTAAAAGTCATGCCATTGATGTTACAATTTCCGATTCAACTGAGAATACTCAATTAAAAGATGTTTTTGAAAAGGAAAATATAAAACTTGATCTAGGTGGACATGATGAAAAATTATTAAAAGAAGCTTCATCCTTTTTTTTAGCTCCTAGTTTGATGAATAATAAAAATTTAATAGAAAATCTCAAATCTATTAATAATGTTCCAATATTAGGAGTTAATGAAATTTTAAGATATTTCAAACCTGAAAAACTTGTTTTTGGTATTACTGGGACTAATGGAAAAACTACAACTACAGAAATCTTGAAAAATATATTTAAAGTGTCAAAATTAAATATTGGAGAACATCATCTTAATATTCAAGGAAATACGGAATTTATTCCTAGTTTACAAACTAGATTAAATGGTGATGTAGCTGTTGTTGAAATTGGAACATTTGGAAATAAAAACGAAATTAAAATTTCAGCTATTAATTCAAATGTGGATACAGCATTAATCACTAACATTTCAAAGGATCATTTAGCTAATGGCAGTTTCACAGATTATATTGAATGTAAAAAAGAAATAGTAGATATTGCAAATAATTTAATATTAAATGGAGATGATCCATTAGTTAGCTATTTTGGAAAGTCAAAAGAGGATAAAGATATAATATATTTTGGTATAAATTCTGAAAACAAGACTTTGTCAAATGAAAATTTAAAATCTGATTTAGCTAATAATAGAATTATATCTGATTTAGATGATACTAGACATTGTCCAGTATGTGATAATGAATTAAAATATTTAAAACATCATTTAGGTCATTTAGGCAACTATTATTGTGATTGTGGTTTTAAAAATCCTAAACTTTGTATTGAAGCAAGTGATATAAATTTATATAGTAATGAGGACCATATAAATAATAATAGTAATAATAGCAATGAATCTACAAACAATAGAAATATTAATAATATCGATAATAATGTTGATTTCAATAATCAATATAATAGTAGTAATATTAATCAGATAAGATATACATTAAAAATTGATGGAAACCAAGGAGAAGTGATTTTAAACAATGGAGGAATAGCTAATATTTATAATTCAATAGCTGCAGCTGCAGGAGCATGGTCATTTGGAATCGAATTTGATTGTATAATCAAAGGTATAAACTCATTTAAAGGAGTTTCAGGAAGAGGAGAAATATTAAAAGATTTTCCAAAAATAATTTTAGATTATGCACATAATCCTGCTGGTGTCCAATCCATTATTGAAACCGTCTTATCATCTAAAAAGGATTCTCAAAAGTTAATAATTATTAATACTATATCCTCAGAAAGTGGGGATGATGGAGATTTAAAAATAGCTAATCTTTTAAATTATGGAGATATTATAATTCCTGTTTCAAATTCAGCTTTTAAATTTTCAAACTATATCAGCACTGAAGTGAAACATATTAATTCTAGCACAAATGGTGAAAAACAAGGTACATTAGGGGCTAACCTAAAACAAGTACAAGAGGGTATTGAACTTGGATTAAAATTAGCTAATAAAGAAGATATTATTTTGATAATTGGAGAAGGTGGAGTTAAATTCTCTAAAGAAATATTAAAGTGAATTTGTTATTTTTTTCTAAAAATATAGAAAAATAAAAATAAAAAAAATGATTTCAATAAAAATAATATTTAAATTTTAAAAAAAAATCCTTAAAAAAAAATCCTTAAAATAAAAAAAAAATCTTTAAATTTTAAAAAAAAATCCTTAAAAAAAAATTATTAAAATAAAAAAAAAATCTTTAAATTTTAAAAAAAAATCCTTAAAAAAAAATTATTAAAATAAAAAAAAAATCTTTAAATTTTAATAAAAATTAAAAAATTAGATATGAAACATGAAATTGATAACATGAAAAAGCTAAATCTTCTTCAAGTAGCTTATCACAACTAAAATTTATAAATTTATTAGATAAATAAGGAGGCATGAAAAATTATTAAAAAATATTGGGAAAAAAAATCTTTTAAAATTTTTATAGGCTTACTACTCATTATTCTGCTAATAGCACCATTTTCAGCTATTACTGTTAATGATATTTCAGATGAAAATGCTGTGGAAGTAGCTAAAGTAAAAATTGGAAGTACTGTTTTAAAGGGTACAGATGTGATTGAAGATTCAAATATTCAAAGATATCCTTCTGCTATTAATTTTGGCTATTTTTTGGATGATTTTAAACAACTAGACATTTTAGGACTTTTTTTATCTCTTTCAACAGGAACTATAAATGTACCTATATCTGAACTTACTGAAGAAGGAATTTCTGATTCTGGAATAGCTACTGGTTTTGATGGACCTGGTATGTTGGTTGTTGAGAATAAGAAAATTTCAGTGAAAGCTCCTAAAAACTTTTTATGGGGAAATTCAGTTCCTTATACTTATGCTGTCAAAACTGAAGAGGGATTATCAATTGTTGAAAATAATAAAACTATAAAGTCTATTTCTGGAGATAACATTAATAATAATACAGTTCCTCATGAGGTTATACCTTCAACAGATATTTCTGAGTGGTATAAAAAAGCTGCTGTGGGAGATAAACTAGCAATAGAATATGGACTATCTAACTTTAGTGATGGAAGAAATTTTATTTCTCCAACTGAAATTAAGTACTTCTTTGGAGAAGAAATCTATAATTATCTTATTAGCTATCCTCTTAATACTCCAATACTGGTTTATAATCATGATGATAAAGAAGAAAGTAGTAGTACTTATTATAGCTACTTAGGTTCTTATCCTCAATACAATGATGCTAGTAGAGTTTATAATGCAAAACAATTTGTTTTAGCATGGAATAATACAATCATTCCTCCTGGTTCAACATCTTCTGGAAAAAATATTATTGGTTTCACTGTTTCAAAAGATCCAAAAGCACCTGGTGGTGGAGCTTCCCATGGAGTTTGTCCTCCAGCCAGATCTTTAAGATCAGCTGTATTGGCTCAAAATTTTCCACTACCAAGAGGGATGAATTGGGACTTTGAAGCTATTGATTTTGGTTTTAACCCAAGTTCTGATATTAAAATTACAAATACAGGAAAAGTCCCTATAAAAATAATTATGTGGACTGAGGGTGAAGGAACTTCCATGGTAATTTGTACGAAAATAGTAGAGTATGTTCCTAATTAGTATTATTTAACAGTGAATTTACTTAATACTGATTAATTACTTTATTATTTTTGTTTATTTTTTAATCAATAATTAAATTTAAATTATTATTATTTTTATTTTCATTTAAATATTAGCAAAATTATTAAATATTTTATATTACTTTTGCAACATTGTCACTTTTTTTAAACTTATTCTAATTATTATATCTATTTAAAACATTATATTAAATAAATAAAAAATAATAACAAACAAATAAAAAATAATAATAATAAAAAAAAAATAAGTAATATATTAAATGTGATTATATGGCTAAAATTTCTGCAATAATAACAGCTGCTGGAAAAAATTCTAGAATGGAAGAAGATCAGCTTAAAAATAAGTTGCCAATTAAAAATAAGCTATTACTTCCACTAAATAATAAAACAGTTATCGAAAATACTATAAATAGCGTTTTATCCTCTAATATTGATGAATGTGTTATTGTTCTTGGTCATTTTGCAGATGAAATTGAAAAAATTATTTCAAAGATAGATGATGAGAGAATTCAAACTATTAAAAATAATCCAATCGATGTTGGTCTTTCCCAATCACTACTTAATGGAATAAATAAATCTAATGGAGAAATTGTCCTATGTGTAGCTGGTGATCAACCATCAGTTTCCACACCCACTTACAACAATATATTAAATTATATTTTAAATTCAAAGTCTTCTGAAAAAACAATTTCAATTCTTCGAAGGAGAAATACAGGTCTTTTAAAAACTGCAAAAGGTCTTGGAATGCCATTTGCGGCTAATAGACTCCAATTAGCCAAATATATAAAAAATGAAAATGATAATTTAAATCCAATACTAAAAAAAATGTTTGATAATGGGTTTATTTTCTTTGGTATTGAAGAAGAAAATGAATATGAGCTAATAAATATAAATAGACAAAATGATTATAATTTGATTTTGAATAATTTATAAATTATTAATTCAGTGGTTTTAAAAACAAACTTAAGTAAAGGCTCACAACTCATTTTCAATAATATTTAAATACTATTTAATGCATTAATAGTGCAGCCTATATTTTCCCCATTTAAACCTATGATTAGCTCTTCATCGTTTATTTCAGCATATTTTCTTGATCCTGTACAACCTAAACTAATATTTGGTCTTTGGTTTATAAAAGGACCAGCTACTGCATCAGCACAAACTGATTGAATACCTGAAAAATCTGCTTCTACTCTTCCACCTAAAGTATAAACAATAGCTTGGGATAATTTCATAGCTTGTTGTGGATTAGCTAATATCACAACAACATCTGGTTGAAAATCAGCTAATTCTAAAGGAGAATATATTATTCCATAGCTATTTAAGTCAATTTTTGGAATTTTATCTAATGTTCTCTTAGCTGAACCTATACTTTTAAATCTTCCAAGTTCATAATAAAATTCACCAGATTTAATCTTTTCTGGTAGTTCTTCAAGACCTAAAGCTGATGAACCTCCTTTACATAATTGTTCATCAGAACTAGCGTAAAAAATCTCTCCTTCAGAAGCAATTTTAACCATTTCACAATGTCTCAATTTATTGTTGATTTTAGCTATATCTTCAGGTATATTTTCTTTTTTTAAAATAAACTTTATAGCTACTGGGGAATTCTTTAAATTCAGTTCTTTCTTAAAATTTTTTGCAAAATACTCATTGTTCTCTATATCACAACTATTTTCCATTATATCTAACTTCCATCATAACTTAAAAACTTTATTTTCAGACTAGAATATAAGTTTTTTATTATACTATATTACAAGTTATATTTAAATCCACAAAATTATATTTAAATTCATAAAATCATATAAAAATATATTAAATTCATACACTCATATTAAATTATGTTTAAACCTAATGATAAATTAGTTAATAATCTTATTAAATAATTATTTAAAAATAATTTAAATGTACATTAATTCTAATAATTGATTATTATAAACTTTTTTTATATATTATTTAAATAGAATCGTGTCTATTAAAATATTCAGTATTAGGGGAAATATTTATATATAAGTTCAACTAATCACAAGAAATATATATTTATTAAAGTATAGCTTACAATTTTTAGTATTAAATATTAGATATTATATTCAGATTATTAATTTAAAAAAAATATAAAAAAATAATAATAGAAATGGATTAAAGAGAGGAGTATAAAAAGTTTTTAATGGTTTACTACTTTTTTGTATAAATAAATATAAACAAATGCGTATTATAAAATTAAAAGACATAATAGCTATTTAATCTTGTTTTAAAAATATAATAGATAATAAAAGTTTTTTAATCCTTTCTATTTTCTTATTATACCCTAATCATAGTAAATAATTATTGTCAAAAATTATTTATTAATTTTAAATAATAAATATTT
>WRMT01000160.1 GCA_009777005.1 Methanobrevibacter sp.
TTAAACCTATTTAATAAAGATTATCTCATTATTTACTATTTAAAGAAATTATATAAAAATTTATATTATTTAAAATATTATAAAAAATAGCTTTGGACACTCTCTTTTATATATTTTTTTAAAATTTTTTTTAATTAATATTCTTATTTTTAAATATTCTAATAACTATCTTTCTATTTAATGATGAAAGAATAAAAAGGTTCTTGAGTAATCGTTGTTGTTTTTTCATAATTATTCTTTTAATAAAGTATAAATAGCTTAATCATGTTTTATAATAGTTGATTTTTATATTTTAAAAGGAAATTTTCCTATTTCTAGTTTCTGTTAAATTTTAGCTTTCAAAAAATATTTAATTTGTTTTATGGCTCTTAATTGTAATATCAAATTGTTTGTTATGTAACAGATAGTTAACTATTCTCTTAAGAATGATAAACTATTTATAGTGGAGATACTATAGATTATACTTAGCTAATAGATGAATAAGTCAAAATATAGCAAAATTTTACAAGATTTAAGCTATTAAATGCAATCATTAGCTGTATTCTATATATATGTCTTCTAAATAGTGTGTCATTGGGCAATATTTATTATATTGAAACTAATAACTCTGAAAAGCTGATTTCAATTTTATTTTTCAAGTGAGAGATACTTAAAAGTGATTGTTTTTGCCTATTCATGGTTTTCCACAATTTAATGAGGATAGATATAATGAGCTTTAATTTTTACTTTTAGAAACAATCTATAAATTATATTATAAATTAAGAAATTTTAAATACTTTTTAATAAGATCTCTATGGTATTTATAATTATTAATAATTATGATTTATATTAGAATATATTTACTTAAGCTTTATAATAAAAATATTATTTGTGTTGAAAATAAATACATTTATATGTAATAAAGATAATATTGTAAAGTGCAATCATGGTATTTTTTTGAGAAATATTATGCATTGAACTATTGAAAAATTTAAAATTTTAATTTCTACATATTTTTTTTTGATAAGCTAGTTGATTATTCCACTTAGCTCACGAAAAATTATTGAAAATAAATTTTAAAACATGGGTTATTTTTTTTTTAAAATGAATAGGAATAATCCATTAAAAAACAAATTTTTGAGAGAATTGAGAGAATTTTTGAGAGAAATTGGGAGAAAGTGATAAAAAATAGGACTATAAGAAATGGATAAAAAATTAAAAACTTTTGGAAATAATAATAAAGCTCAAATAGCTAGTAGAAAAGGGAAAATAGCTAATTTTAATGAATATTGCTACAAAAATTCTACAATTATTAATAAATTGAGTAAAATTTTTATTAATATTAATATAATTAGCATAAATGCTAAGGATTTTTGTAATAATAATTTTAATCATAATCATAATAATACTGCTACTACTATAGCTAGGGGCTTAGCTAAATTTAAAAATGATCTATATAATAACATATATAATTACATTCAATCTATTTTTGAAACTTTAGAATCTAATTCTAACTCTAATAATACTCATCTTAATTTTAGTATTTTTTATAGTTTAGCTACTAATTTTTTCACACATAATAATATAACTTATTTTAATTCTCACAAGTTCTCTATTTTAAATAAAATAGCTAATTTTAACTATTCAACTTTTTACAAAAATAATTTTCATGAAAATGAACTTTATAAAAATACATTTTTTGAAAATAATAGTTGCTATAGTTTAAGTTTTAAACCATATAATATACAATATACTTCTTTTTTTAATGAAAATAACTTTAACAACAGTTATTGTTTAAGTTTTAAACCATTTAATATAAAATACTCTTCTTTTTTTAATGAGAATAACTGTAACAACAGTTATACTAAATATACTTCTTATTTTTACAGACTATTAGCTAATGCTAACATTAAAGGATTTATTAAAGTCATTAGCTACACTTCATTCAATACAAATAAACTTGTTTTAATGACAGTATCTTCTTTTTTAATAACTATCGCTATTTTAAAGTTAATTTTCCCTGTGACTTTTCATTTATTATTACTGCGTATAACAGGAGGGATTTTTTTCTATTTTTAAAGAATTTTTGTAAACATTAGTAAAAAATTAAATTGTAACTAATAGCTGAAATTCAATATTTTAAACCTAATTTAAACTTAAAATGAATAACATTTTGAAAAATTTAATGAAAATATATTAGAAAAATTCTCTAAAAAATTCGAACTTGATGATTTTTTTAATATTATAAAGTGTTTTGAAAAATTCTTTAAGAAAGCTAATAAAAAATTTTTAATTTTTTTTAGTTGTGTGGTGGATAAATTAAGTTTTATCCTTTTAAATATTTATATTTTATTTTATAAGAGATTTAATGACTTAATAGCTAATATTAATTTATTAAACATTTTTAATTCTTGTAAACATTGTGATTAAATTATATTATTATATTATTATAAATTTTAATTATTAAAACATTTTAAAAGTAAATTTCATGTCTTGGATGAAATTATTAAACAATAATATTTTTTTATTTAGGGATTCATTTTCCTAGTATTATAATATTTAATTATACAATGATTTTTTTCATGTATGTCAAAATAATTTTTTTACTTTTAATAAAAAAAGTTTTTATTCTTTTTGGAGGTGAATAGAAAAATGAATAATTTTAGAAAAATTTCTTTTATAACATTTATCATGTTCATATTATTGTTATTTTTTAGTTTACAAAGTGTCTTTTCAGCTGATGTGCCTATTGGCACTGGAAATTCTACTGGTATAAATGGTGCTTTGAATATTGCTAACAATGCGGATACTATTGTTTTAAATCCTGGTACTTATAATAAGACAAATCTAGATTATAATATAAGCATTACTAAAAGTGTTACTATTCGAGGTAATGGATCTACTGATAGTGTAATTATTGATGCTGGAGGTCGTTCTAAAATATTCACAATAGCTTACAATATGAATGTAACATTTATAAATATCACTTTTATCAATGGAAACCAAGCAGTGGTTAATGATGGTTTTTTAGAACAGGGTGGTGCTATATATAGTAATGGATCAACCATCAATTTTATTAACTGTACATTCAAAAACAATACTGCATCAAATTTTGGTGGGGCTATTTTTGCTGTAAATTCAGAGGTTAATGTTATTGATTCTTTCTTTGCAAACAATACTGTAACTCGTTTTCAATCTGGAGCTCAACAGTATGGTGGGGGAGCGATTTATACTTTTAATTCTAATATTACGGTAATTAGTTCTAATTTCACAGAAAATACTGTAGCTTATTTAGGTGGTGCTATTTATTCTACAGAATCTTTTCTGAATATAAACAATTCAAACTTCATAAACAATGCTGCAATTGGTTCTGGCGGGAATAATGGTCTTGGTGGTGCTGTAGTGATTTTTGTTTTTAGTAGGTTAATGTTAGATAGTTCAAATTTTAGAGACAACAAAGCAGCTATTGGTGGTACACTCTATATTTATGAGCTTGATAATGCAACTATAAAAAATACTAATTTCACTAACAGTATTGGTTCTAACTATGCTGGTGCTATCTTTAGTTACAAAGGTAGTAATATCATTGTAAATAATTCAACTTTCATAAACAATACTAGTCCTGATGGTGGTGCTATTTTTTCTCAGGAAAATAATTTTTTCTTAATTGATTCCAATTTTATAAATAATAGTGCAGTTAGAGGTGGTGCTATTTATTCGATTCAATGTGTTTTCGATTTAAGTGGTTCTTATTTCTTTAATAATACAGGAACTTATGGTGGAGCGATTTATAGCAATAATTCTAATTTTCATCTAAATAACTCTAATTTCATAAATAATACTGCAAGTAATTTTGGAGGTGTTATTTATTCTACTGGTAGTATGAGTCTCTTTAATATTACAATGACTGGCAATAGGGCAATCAATGGTGATGGTGGTGCAATCTATAAGTACTATGGTGATAATTTTAATATAGCTAATTCTACTTTCACAAACAACACTGCAAATTATGGTGCTGCAATTTACAATTTTTTTGGTGCTAATTTTTTAGTAGCTAATTCTACTTTCACAAGAAACCATGCAAGTCTTAGTGGTGGTGCCATATACAATAATAGAAGTGATAATTTTACTATAGCTAATTCTACTTTTACAGATAATAGTGTGAATACTAGTGCAGATTTTACTGGTGGTGGTGCAATTTACAATTCTTATGGTGCTAATTTTAGTGTAGCTAACTCTATTTTTACAAATAACGGGGTAAATTGTAGTGCAAATTTTTTTAGCGGCGGTGGTGCAATTTACAATGGATATGGTCCTAATTTTACTGTAGATAATTCTATTTTTACAAACAATAGTGTATATATCACTGGAAACACATATTCTGGTGGTGGTGCTATTAATAATTACTATGGCAATGATTTTAGTGTAGCTAATTCTAATTTTACAAGTAATAGTGTAGATAGTAATTTATCAACAGCAGGTGATGGTGGTGCTATTAATAATAACTATGGCAATGATTTTAGTGTAGCAAATTCTATTTTTACAAACAATACTGTAAAAGGTAATGGTGGTGCTATCTATAGTAGAAATGGTACTAATTTTAGAGTAACCACTTCTACTTTCACAGCTAATAATGCATATCAAGCTGGTGCAATTTACTGTTATTTTTCTTATGATTTTACTGTATCTGGCTCTAATTTCACTAGCAATCAAGCAATTTCCATGGGTGGTGCAATCATCTTATCTGCAGGAGAAAATTGTACTGTGGCTTTTTCTAATTTCATAGATAATTTTGCGAATTTTGGTGGTGCGATATTTTTAATGGGCACCGGTGGTTCTGCTAATTCTGGTCGTTATTATAAGGTGATTGGATCAAATTTCACAAATAACATTGCATCTATTAGAGGTGGTGCAATTTATGTAAGTTCTTATTACGCTAGTATAGTTGATTCTTTTTTCACTAGCAATAATGCAGATGATGGTGGTGCAATCTTTAATGAGTATGCTCGACTAACTAATGTGACCAATTCTATTTTTATAGGCAATATAGCAAATAATACTGGTGGTGCAATCTACAATAATGATTTAGGATTCACCGTGTTAAATTCTACTTTCATTAACAATTCTGCAATTGATGGTGGTGCAATCTACAATACTTATTTGTCGTATTATAATGGAGTTGAATTTAGTGTAGCTAATTCGAATTTCACTAATAATTATGCAAGTAGAAATGGTGGTGCAATCTATAATGAAGGTTTGGACTATAATAGCTATCCTGCTTCTAATTTTTCTGTAGTAAATTCTATTTTCACTAGTAATTCTGCTGGAAATGGTAGTGGTGGTGCGATTTATAATTATCTGGGTGATGATTTTAGTGTAGCTAATTCTACTTTTTCAGATAATAATGCAAGTAGTATTGGTGGTGGAATCTTCTGTTTTGGTGAAAATTCTATTATTATAATTTCTGTTTTTGATGAAAATAATGCGGTTATTGGTGGTGGTGTTTATATTGCAGGTAATAATTCTGTAATAAACAATTCTAATTTCACTAATAATAGCCAAGCTATTGGGATTAATACTACTCTTTTTTCTTTGAATAATAATCGGATGATTAATCATTTTATAGCTATTCAATTTGCTCTTTTAAATGAGAGTTTAACAATTTCAGCTATATCTCCTACTAATTATATTAGTGATAATGTTTATGCTGTAGGTATTAGTGGTAGTGGTAGTAATTATACTGTAAATGATAATTTTGCATCACTAAATAATGGTGGTTTTATCTTTACATCTAGTGCAAGCGATAATGCTATTGTTAATTCTAATATTTATGGTTATAATCGGTCTGGATCATGGGCTATATTTTTCAATGAATCTTCAAATAATAATTCAGTAATTTCTTGTAATATTTCCAATAATACTAATGCTATTGGGATAAATGGAACTAATAACAAGGTTATTGGTTGTGATATAATTAACAATGACCTAGGAATTCATGTTCTATCTGGTTCTTCTAATGCAGTCATTAATTATAATAGAATATTAAATAATACTCGTGTCATTGGTTTTGACCTTTTTAATGAAGGTACAAATACTAATGCTGATTATAATTGGTGGGGAAATAACACTCCTGTAGTTAGTGGTGTTAATTTAGCTAATTGGTTTGTCATGAGCTTATCAGCTAATAATTTCACAACTATTGTTAATGCAACAACTACTCATCAGTATGATGTAAATGTAGAATTATCTTATGAGCTTTTATTAATAGATAATGCAGGAATAATAAGTTTAGTTGATTATAACTTGCTTCCATCTTTCTTGATAAATCTTATCTGGAATGGTACAAGTGGACCTATTTATAATTTAACAAATGTTAATGGAAGAGGTAAACATTCTTATAATGTTAGCTTAACACGATTTAACAGCTTTGCTCTTGAAGTAATTGGTGAGAATACTAATATAATCCTCTATCTAGATCCAGATTTAAGTAATCTAGTAAACATCACAATCAACAAAACATCTAATGTAACTGGCAACGTAAACTATGGAGACAGCATAACTTATACTATTATTGTGTATAATAATGGTCCAAGTATTGCTACTGATGTGGTGATTATGGATATTTTAGATTCTAGACTTATATATCTTGGTAGTAATGAAGGAGGAGTCTATAATTCAACTACTAGGATAGTTACATGGAATATAAGTACAATTGGCATTAATGAAACTATAACTTTAATTATCAATGTCACAATTAATGGAACAGGAAATATTTCAAATATGGTAAATCTTACTGTAAATCAAGAGAATGAGGGAGAAAATAATACTAATGATGTAAATTTAACTATTCCTGAAACTGTGAATTTAACAATCAGCAAAAGTGTCAATGTTACTGGTTCTGTAAATGTAGGTGATCAAATTCTCTACTCAATAACTGTGACAAACCATGGTCCTGACATAGCTACAAATATCATAGTTGTAGACGTTTTAGACCCTAGACTAATATATGTAAGTATTAGTCCAGAAGGAACTTATAATCCTCTAACTAGAACAGCAACATGGAATATAAGCTCAATTGGCAGAAACAATAATGTAACATTAACCCTAACTGTCATAATTAATGGATCTGGCAACATCTCAAATTTAGCTAATGTCACTGTTAATGAAGTCAATATTGGTGAAAATAGCACCAATGGAAATGAAA